>NZ_MAIS01000309.1:0-457 GCF_001680695.1 Paenibacillus sp. KS1
CAGCGACTTTGAATCGAGCTCTTCCTTGGCTAACTTTATCGAAAGACTGACATACTCTACTGGCGTCTCTCCCAACTTATCCTTGGACAGAAGTGCTTCAAAATCTTTCCCTGTCAATTCATACGATAAATAATGATCTTGCAGTTTTCCTTTTTTATCGTCATAGCGCCTCTTCATGACCGCTTCTCTATCAAAGACGTATGTTTTCTTTGCGTATGCTCCTTTCAGCATTTTCAGGGCCTTTTCCTGATCCTGTTTGCTGATTTTATCAATTGGAATCGTTCCATTGATCTCCCATACTTCTCCTTTTTGATAATCGAAGTGGACTGCGTACTTTCCATCTGTCGATGTAACCTTTGCATTTGTAGCAAATGTAGTCTCGGCAGCCTCCTGTAACTTTATCTCTTTCCCTGCAAATTGCTTTACCGCTTTTTGCAGCTTGGCGGCCAGCTTCTGA
>NZ_MAIS01000249.1:0-1134 GCF_001680695.1 Paenibacillus sp. KS1
TCCCGGGAGAGTAGGACGTCGCCAAGCAAATGAAATAACCCACTAACTATTTTAGTTGGTGGGTTATTTGTTGTCCACAGCTTATCCACAACGATGAATAGGTATGTTGTTGAAGAAATATGCACAGAGGGATAACTTTATAAAATGAAAAATCTCGTATATATAAGCCGTCCCATCCACAATTTCTGTTGAAAACGTGTTCATAACATTGGATAACTACACGATAATAATTCGATATTTCGCAAAATTACGAAGTTATGCACATTCTAGCAATGATTCAATTATCCACACGTTGATAAGTTTCAAAGATAATTGAATCGTAAAATATTTATTCAGTGAGGGCCAGATTAGTGCCAATTACACTATAGGTAAGTTAATAACGATCCACATCTTATACACTCCAAGTTTATAATTCTTTCACGCACTTCTTCATGTCACCCATTAAAAGTTATGAAATCCTAATATTGATGCTTTTATTTGCTTATGGAAATGAAGTTGTTTGTAAGCGTATTCCCCTAAATATATTAGGATTGCACATTCGACACTGATAATTAGTTATCTTTCAAATGGAAGTCTGTCTGCGAGGAATTAACTATCTATGAAGTCTATCGCGGTTATTATACGTACAGCACTATTTGTTAAGAGCGGTTGCAGTAAAGAAGAGGCAATGACTAATGCGGTGAAGGAAATCGTACAGCATAAGAAGTTAGTTGAGGAAGTACTCAATTCTATGCAGAAGGGATTGGAAGAGAAATTGGATGCTGAGCGAGAAAAGGAAAATAAGAAAATATTCATAGTTATGGATGAAATAAAAAAAGTTATCGAATGCCTGGTGCAATTTGATAACTCTTTTTTTGTATGGAAGCAGAGAAGGAAGATGTAACAAACAGTATCAGTTTTCATTTGCAAACTGGCATTACGGAGTTGGTCGTTCACATTTCATTTCTGATTTTATTCTTAAATCTTATTCATTGAATGTTAAGTTGAGTATTACATGTTCAATGTTAGCATAAAAAGAGGGTTTAAAATGAAACATAGGAGGAAATAGAACAAATGAACATTAAAACAGCAATTCTAGCATCTATGATCGTATCCAGTATGTTGGTTGCCGTGGCAGGCCCGATTCCTGCAGGG
>NZ_MAIS01000304.1:0-472 GCF_001680695.1 Paenibacillus sp. KS1
CCCAAATGAACATTTTGAAAAAAGAGATGGAGGAAGTAAAGCTGACCGGAAGAGGGGAGCTCGTGATTGGCATGATCGAGTCCGTGAGACAGTGGGTGCCCCAAGTGATCCGTGAATATCACAGCCGCTTTCCTTCGATGCATATTAAGCTGTTCGAGGTGCTGAGCAGGAAGGCGGTCGTCGATTCCTTGCGGAAATACCATACCCACCTCGTCATTACGAACCAGTGCATCCATGAAGACGATATTGAATCGCTCCCTTTGTATAAGGAAAGGTTAGTCCTGGTGCTGCATCGGGAACACGCTTTAGCCCAGAAGGATTCCATTACATTCAAAGAGTTGGAGAAAGAACCCTTCATTATTAGCATGGAAGGTTTCCAGACGAGAGAAGATATTTTGAGAGCCTTTGCGCTTGAACAAGCATCACCGAACATCAAATTTGAAATCGAGCGGTTCGAGACCGCTTTGACATT
>NZ_MAIS01000012.1:0-90449 GCF_001680695.1 Paenibacillus sp. KS1
GAGGAATATAAAAAAGGAACAGTGCTCCTTAGACAAGGAGATGTCCCTACGAATTGCTATTTTGTATTACAGGGATGTGTAAGGCAATACTTGATTCATGAATCGGGCAAAGAGGTTACGATCAACTTCTATACCGAGGAGCAAGCCATCACCAGCATTAATGCTCACAAGCAGGATAAGTCGTCCGAGTACACCTTTATATGTCTGGAGGACACCGTGTTGGTTGTTGGCGAGCTGGCTGTTGAAAAGGACATGTTTCGAAAATATGGTCAATTGGAATCCTTAACGCGTCAGATGGTCGAAGAAAAGTTTGGCCAAGTCCAAGATGAATATGCTGCGTTTATCGCCTCGACGCCGGAAGAGCGCTTTAAGGCATTGCTGCGAAATCGGCCCGGACTAATCGACCGTGTGCCGCAGCACCAGCTGGCGAGTTATCTGGGCATTACGCCAGAGTCTTTAAGCAGAATCAAGAAGCGGGTACATCAAGGCAAGGAATAATCAATAGTCAGGCCGCAATAGGGGTCTTTCCGTCCTTCCCACCTTTGAACAGCATCCATAAACCTAAGCCTAATTCGCCGGCGATCATGGGTATCGTAAATACGTAAGTAAGAATGGTTTTAATCCCCTCATATTGAGGGAAGAACACGTTGCATAAGTGGACGAGCATGTAGCCTGTACCGGCAAGCAGCAGCAAGATACTGATGATTTTCGATATGTTGGCAGATCTCAGGGCCACACAACCGACAATCAACAGATGCCCGCCAAAAATAATTAGCCCAATTGACCAGATAGCGTCAAAAGCTCGTACATACAACATCGCTTGCGTCTGAAGCTGATCGGAGATTGCAGAATGATCTGGACTGCCCGTGAGCAACAGCACGAATAGTAAGTTTAGAATAGCGATCGCAAGTATTCCTGTATAGATGAGTCGGAACCATGCGCCGAGCAAGGAAAGTCCTTGATGGATAGGCTTTAGAACCATATAGAAAGCCCAGGCAACCACGATATCGGCTATCAGGATCAACAGCCAACCAAAGATCTCAGCCTTGAATAGCATGGTGGATGACAGAATGTTATGAAAGGTGGCGCTGGCATCTCCTTGTACCACAAGGCCAGCATGGACATAGCCGTATGAGAAAAAGGAAGCTAGCGTCATGATGATCAGCGCAATGCCAGCAGTCAGGGCAGCTGTACGCTGATCGGTTCGTTGCATGTGTGTCGTAACCATCATCAAATCCCTCCAGGTGTTCTTTATGAATCCTATTGTAAGCAGAGGGTGATGATGGAGCATTGACTTAAATCAAGAGGAAATGAAAAGTGCCTAAGAGAACGTTTAAGCGCCTAAGCCAAGGAAAGAAGTCTTCGGCTTAGGCGCTTAATGTCCTTGCCCCGCACTGATCCACTACAGGCTTAGGGCTGTTCATGGAAAGCATGAAAGAAACGATCATAGAATGTTGTTCGATCGCTACTAATTGGATGTTGTAGCAAATTCGATTCAGATTGATCGGATTCCTTCAAATGCGTTGATCACCAATTGTTGCACATAGGGCTCGTCCAACGCTTCGCCTGTTACAAGCAAGCGATAGAAAATTGGACCATAAATGAGATCAATGCATATACCAATGTCGAGATTTTTTTTCAATTCTCCGCGTTGAACCCCTTTCTCCAAAATACCCCTTGCTTCAAGTCGACGGGGACGGAAAAACCGAGCTCGATAGGCCTCCGCCAACCCAGAATCAAACTGACCCTCGCCTAATAATTCCGTAATGATAATACCTTCCCGACTTGTTAAAAACCGGGTTAAATTCGTTGCATGAATTTGAATATCTTGAAATGTCGAACCCGTATCAGGCACAGGCAATCTGGCCGTGGCGGCGTGCAGGAAGCTATCCATTATCACGGCAGCCTTGTTAGGCCACCATTTATAAATTGTGGCCTTACTAACTTGGGCACGATCGGCAATTTTATCGACTGTTACGGCTTGAAAGCCATTCTCCAACAATAAATCGTAAGATGCGGAAAGGATAGACATTTGCGCTTCTACATTACGCGGCCTACCTCTTTTTCCATTCATCTAATCATCACCTTTCATCCATACATATCTTGTCCGAGAAAAATAAACTATACGTTCAGTATACCAATTATGAATAAAAAATAAAGTTGAGGTCACCTATTTACAAAACTAAACGTTCAGTATATTATTTGGTTATCAAATTTCTAAACTAAACGTTCAGTATTTAAAAAAAGGGGAGGAATCTACATTGTCTGCTTCAAAAAAACAAACAGTCGAGAAGCATATCCCGACATGGTTAATCATGTTGCTGGCTGCCGCATGCGGTATCATTGTAGCTAATCTTTATTACGCGCAGCCCTTAGTTGGGGTAATTAGTTCTTCAATCGGGTTGTCTGCAAACAGTTCCGGATTTATCGTGACATTAACGCAGATTGGTTACGTAGTCGGGTTGCTATTTGTCGTACCTATGGGGGATATTATTGAAAATAAAAGACTGATTATCGTTTCCTTACTTCTTACAGCGGTTGCCCTTGCCATTACGGCATTGTCGAAGCAATCTTTGCCGTTTTTAGCCGCTTCGTTTGTAATCGGTGTAGGATCAGTCGCTGCACAAGTGCTCGTACCTTTTGCGTCATACCTTGCACCCGAATCTTCACGCGGTCGTGTTGTCGGCAATGTTATGAGCGGATTGTTACTTGGGATCATGCTCGCTCGCCCTGTATCTAGTCTGGTAGCTGACTTCTTCGGCTGGCATGCCGTATTCGCTTTGTCCGCTGCAGCTATACTTATTTTGGTGATCGTACTGTGGAAGGTGTTGCCTGCAAGAAAGCCTTCTTTAGATACTTCCTATACAGCTCTGCTGGGTTCGATGTGGCATTTGCTGCGAACAACCCCGATTTTACGCCGCCGGGCTGCATATCATGCATGTGTGTTTGCGACTTTTAGCTTATTTTGGACAACAGTTCCATTGCTTCTATCCAGCCCGATCTTTGGTTTTTCTCAGAAAGAAATTGCATTGTTCGCGCTTGTTGGAGTTGCGGGTGCAGTAGCTGCGCCTGTGGCAGGGCGTTTGGCCGACCGCGGCTGGACTAGACCCGCGACAGGGATTGCACTTGTCACTGTCATCATTTCGGTTCTGCTGCCGCTTCTGATCCGGACGGGCTCACCTATCGGAGTGGCTGTTCTCGTCATTTCGGCCATATTACTGGACGCCGGTGTATCCGCAAATCTGGTGCTTGGACAACGTGCAATCTTTTCATTGAACCCGGAAATCCGTGGTCGTCTGAATGGGCTCTTCATGGCCATTTTCTTCTTTGGCGGTGCTATCGGATCTGCAATTGGGGGATGGATATACGCCACGGGAGGATGGAGTGCCGCGTTATGGATCGGAATGGCATTCCCGATCATTGCCATCCTTTATTTTGTTACAGAGAAGAAGTAGGGGGACGATGACTCATTCGATCAGTGGGGGGAGGGTAAACATTTTACATTCTGTCCCCCAAAAAATCCCCTTTCCGTTCACTCGTAGCTCAGGGCGGCCTGATCTCACGTTGAGTGCGTAAAGGGGATACTGATTCATATCTATGCTTTTATTTTGTTGGCAGAAATACGCTCTGTAATTTCAGTAACATTTTGCAGACCAAAGTCCAAGTTTCTAGCCATATACTTCTCGAAAAAGCTTGGGTCAATTCCTGTCAAATGATGAAAGAAGGATACTTCAACCTTCCAATCGTGTTCGATCATGTGGCCAATATCCACTATTCCCTTTTTTGAAACGAAATCAATGATTGTTTTGATTTTCATTGGTTTCTGGATCGGAATGATATCATCAAGTGGCTCCATTTTCAAATAACCTTTGCGGTGCAGTGCTGCGTAGAAATTCCGATGTTCTTTGGCCTCAATGATTCCAAGGTTTGCGGCTCTATAGCCTAACACTTGCAGAGACGTCTTCCATTTCTTTTTTAGATCGATGTAGCCATCTGGATTGGTGGGTCGAGTAATATCCTTCATGTCTAGCGAGTATTCTTCTTCCGGCAACAACAAAGCTCCGGCGAATAGATTTGCTTCATTCTCTATATTCTTGTGCTCTTTCCGATCTAAGTTAATGAAGTCAAGCTTGTAATGGAGCAGCAAATGCCCGAGTTCGTGGGCAAGATCAAAGTTTCGCCTAGCGGCGGATCGCTTCATATTTCCTAACATAATATAGGGGCGTTCATTTCGAGTCCACAGGCTATAAGCATCGATCTCCTCGCCAATCGCCTTTTCGAACACGAACACACCGCTTTTCTCGATTTGGAACAGGAGATCATCATTGCTGGATGTCGATAAATCGAGCCGTTTCCTCGCTAAATGAGCAACATAGGCGATTTGGACAGATCTATCGTCATCCGTATGAATTACATAATCCATCACTTCGTCCCGAAGCTTGATGATTTTGAGGGTCGGATGGCTTACATTAGCCGTTGCATAGTTCACAAAAGAATCTAGATATTCGAGATGCTTTGCTTCGGCCTGAGTTTTTGAGATGACATTCAACACCTTGGAACGATAAGCAATATTCATGACGTCGACATTTGCAGGTGAGCTATATTTTGCAAGCATGTCTTTCGAATAAAAGTATTTGCTTTTTACGTTAAAAATTCGTTTCAATTCATTCACGATCTGCATTTTCGGTGTAGTATACGCGTTCTCGTATTGCCAGACTGCTTGTTCGGTAACACCTAACATGTCGGAGAGCTGTTTGCGCGAATATCCGTGCATGATCCGTAAATTGGCTAGATTTTCGCCAATGAACATGCCTGTCCCTCCTAACAGCAAATTTAATGGTATATAGACAGGTATATTTTAACAGATATAGGGTGTAAGGATATTACTTAGTCTATAAAAAACAAAAACCCCCTCCGCCATTTGGGCGGAGAAGGTCGGTTTAATAAGATAATGTTGTTTTAACTCGTATAATTATCGAAATAACCTTGGATAAAGATAATTGGTGTACCTTTATCTCCGCTGCCGGAAGTCAAATCGGACAGAGAGCCGATGAGATCGGTCAATCTGCGAGGAGTTGTGCCTTGCGCTTCCATCGCACCGACGAGATCTGCACCTTTATTGGTAATGTATTCGGAGATTGCTTGCTTCAACTCTTCACCTTTTAGATGCGCGAAGTTATTATCGGCAAGGTATTTCAGTTTCACTTCATTCGGAGTACCGTCCAGTCCTGCTGTGTAGGCTGGCGATACAACTGGGTCAGCAAGCTCCCAAATCTTGCCCACAGGATCCTTGAACGCTCCATCCCCGTAAATCATGACTTCAACCTGCTTGCCTGTCTTTTCCTTGATTGCGCGCTGAATATTGTCCACGATCGGCTGGCAGTTGCGCGGGAACAGCTTTACGCTATTCTCTGTCGATTTGTTGGAGCCTAACAGGCCATATGATTCATTGCATCCGCTGCCGTCAATCGATGCAGTCAGGATGTCGTCGAGACCATATACGTTTTCCCCGCCATTGGCCCTCAAAATCTTCTTCGTTCTAAAACGCGTATGAATGTCGCAAGTCAGCACGTTTTTCGTGTACTCCAAGATTGTCTTTGGATGGTTGGAGAAAATAACTTCGCATTCCACGCCGTACTCTTCGATCAACGATTTATAGTAATCGATATAATCGACGCCAGTAAAGGTATGCTTGTTATAGCCGAACAGATCACGGAATTGCTGTTCTGTCAGTACATCCGTCCAAGGATTGATCCCTTTTTCATCGAGCAGGTCAAGATCCACCAAGTGGTTGCCTACTTCATCCGATGGATAGCTGAGCATGAGCACGATTTTTTTAGCTCCCTTCGCAATACCGCGAAGGCAGATCGCGAAGCGATTGCGGCTCAAGATCGGGAAAATAACCCCAACTGTTGCATCTCCAAATTTAGCACGTACATCCTGCGCAATGTGATCGATTGTCGCATAGTTGCCTTGCGCACGAGCAACTATGGATTCCGTAACCGTAACGATATCTCTATCTTGAATGTGGAAGCCTTCCGCTTCGGATGCCTTCAACACACTATCTACTACAATATCCTCGATGCTGTCACCTTGATTGATGATGGGGCAACGAAGGCCTCTTACTACAGTTCCAACGACTCTTTCCAATATAATCGCTCCTTAGATCGCTTATAGTGAATACATGACATGGCGTTCCTATTTGTACTATACACCCGTCTAATGGTATAAGTGAAATTAATATATCGAATATTAGGTATAAGGAGTGCTTATGTAGTGAGTAAGTTAGATTTATATAAGGTATTTTGTACGGTTGCAAAACGTGAAAGCTTCTCTAAAGCGGCACAGGATATGTATATGACGCAGCCAGCCGTTAGCCAAGCAATCATGCAGCTGGAACGGGAGTTGGATACTCGTCTATTCACGCGGACATCGAAGGGGGTATTTTTGACGAACGAAGGCCGACTCCTATTCGAATATGCGAATTCAGCGATGAATCTAATTCACGTCGGCGAGGAAAAAATGCTGGAGTTAAAAAATTTAACAACAGGCGAGTTGAAAATAGGGGTTGGTGATACGATTTCAAGATACTTCTTGCTTCCCTATCTGGAGGAGTTCCATAATCGGTATCCCAATATTAAATTCAAGATTATTAATGGAACCACCCTTGAAATATGTGCGCTGATCAAGTCAGGCGGGGTGGATATTGGCATATGCAATTTTCCGCTGGAGGATCCTGCATTGGAGTTAAGACCGTGTGCGGACATTCAAGATATTTTTGTATACGGGGAAAAGTTCAAGCATCTGTTAACTGGCCCAATCAGTCTAGATACAATCGCCAAGCTGCCGCTCATTTTCCTTGAGTCGAAGTCCAATTCCAGAAAGTATGTTGAGGATTATATCTTGTCAAAAGGCATACAGATTTCGCCGGACTTTGAGCTGGGTTCACACCATTTGCTATTAGAGTTCGCCAAAATTAATTTAGGCGTCGCCTGTGTGACGAGGGAATTCTCCCAAGAGTATTTGGACAAGGGGATTTTGCAGGAGGTTCAATTGGTGGAGGAAATCCCGAAGAGAAGCATTGGCATATGTTTTTTGAAAAGCGTATCCTTGTCTCCAGCGTCAACGAAGTTCGTTGAGATTATCGAAAGTAAGAGACTTTGATTTTATGCGTCTATATGCGTCGAAATTGTTACAAAACTCCAAAATGAAGTTTCAATAAGAGAGTAGATGAATGGAGGAGAGGCCTGTCCTATGGTAGACTTGTGTTATTAATATTTACCAATTACTAATGAGATGAGGGAATAAGATGGGGTTTCTGAAGAAGGTATTCGGCGGCAAGAATAATGGGGAGAAAGCGAATGACGGCACTACCATTTACACATATGGCGAAAGTGCCAATGATGGTTATGAGCCGCCTGCACCGATGGAATACATGGAAGAAATCGTTGCCCATTTCGAAAAGGTATTTCCGGGGAGGAACAGTGGTGTCTTTCATGAGCTTTATATCCGATATTGTACATATTGATGTTAATGTAATGGAGCCTACGGAAGAAGAACCGTTCTGGGTACTGTACACGACCGGCATGAGTGATTTGCCGATGACGATTCCAGATGAGATACGAGCGGAAATGGATGGAAATTACGATCGGGCGGAAGTGATGATGTTCCTTCCGGCTTCGTGGGAGCTAACCGAAAATGCCTTTAAGGATGACAACAATTACTGGCCGATCCGACTTATGAAGCAGATGGCTCGTTTTCCACATGAATATAACACGTGGCTCGGATATGGACATACGATCCCGAATTTTCAGGACTACGAGCCTTATGCTGATGGGACAGGCTTGAATGGGGTTGTATTTTATCAATTAAAAGAGGAAATCAGTGTCATCCCGACCAAGGATGGCAATCACGTTCATACTTATTTCCTGATTCCTCTGTACAAGGAGGAAATGGATTATAAGTTAGAGCACGGTATGGATGCCTTAATAGACAAATTATCAGAATTGGAAGATGGAGTACTCGAGCTAGATCCGAAACGAATCAATACGTGCAAGTCATAATAAGTAATTCTAGTTCTTGTCTAGAATCTAAAACGCCAGCTCTTTCACATCATTGAGAGAGCTGGCGACTTTTTTAGGTTAAGTACCTTCCATTTTGTATGACCAAATCGCGGCAGTCGTAATACTTTCACCCTGTTCGCGTGGTGTGAAGTATGTGATGATGGATGCATCAAAGGTTTGAAGCCACTCGGCTTTGAGCTCTTGATTTTCAGGCTATTGCGATCCTTCCTTCTACATTCATTGGCGAACTAGGGTCGCAGCTTTCCTGAAGATGTTAATTAGGAAAGGGGGCATCCAGGCTATCATATTCCTTCCTTCTATTGAATCTTCCATTGAAATTAGGGATATGGCTTTCCTGGAGTCTTTTTTATGATGATGAATACCATCTATCTGCGAAGAGCGAATAAGTTGATTGTGAACCAAGGGCAAGGAGAATATCGAATCTCTAAATCCCATTTGGCTACGGCGTTGAAGAATATAGAGCAGCTTGGGTATACGTTCTCCAAGCCATTAATAAATGCTGTCCGTACTTTGTCCAGGGATCAGTTCACTGTGTTCTATCAGGAGCTGGTCGCGGATCTTAAGGTAATGGTAGGTGCCCATGTGGCATACACACCGATGTATCCGGATTTCCCGGAGCAGGTGATGCAGGAAGATGATGTAGAGCTGTACCTGAATGCGATTTATCATTATGTGACCTTGGATGTGCCGCGCTACGAGGCAGCGGATCGACCGCCTCTGCTCGATCAGATCGATCTGAAGGTAATTGGTCTGGGCAGCAGAGCAGAGTTCCATAGGATGATTCGCCAGCTTATTCAGGCTAAGGGATCCATTTCCGAAACAGATCAGAACGATATCGACGCCGCTATCGAAAATGCGGATGCAGATGAGTTGGGGGATATTCTCCCTGACGAGATTCCATTCAAGGAGAACGTCGGCTTCGTGGCCGGTTCCTTATTGAAGCATGACAAGGCGAACCTGAATGTGATCCGCCCGTACTTCAAGACGGCTACCGATGTCCTGCGCCTCGCGGTTGCTTGGTCGTCTGGCGACGTTAGTCTGGCTGAGCCTACGCGCTTCCGCAAGTTCAAGCGGCCGGAGAGACGGCTGCTGCTCGGCCTGCTGGAACAATGCGGAGCGATTACCGAGGATATGCTGAGATATAAGCAGCGCTGGATTCGGTTAGGCGAGATTTTGCATCCATCGGAATATAAGCAGCAATTTGCGAGCAGCAAGGAAGCCTTTGATATATTGCGCAATAACAAGCCCTTCACGACTTATAACAGCAGCGTGGAGCTTGCCTTCCAATATCAGAATGTGTGGACGCTGATTGATCTGTTGACGAAGCGCCCAGGCGAGTTCGCCAGAAGACTCGATCACCTGCTGCGCATTGCGGAACAAGCGGAGTACGTGGTATTGGCATTCGGTGAAATTGCGAATCAAGTGTCAACACCTGTGCTCATGCAAGTGAAGTCCCATTTTACCCATCGCAACGAGCCCAAGGAACTTCGTACCTTTTTCCCGAAAGGGAATGTTGCCAAGGCTGTAGCGATTCCCAATACGCTTCCAGAGCTCGATACAGCGGTATGCCAAGATATTGTGCAGCTGTGCGAACAGACGCTTATGGAGCGGTTCTCGGCGCTTCCATCGCTCGGAAAGGTGTATGTCGATGAACGCATGAAGCGGTATAATGTTCCGTTCTCCCAGCGTTCGGCGAGCAAGGCGCTGCGCACGATTGTTCGGGGAAGCCGCATGCCGATGGAAGAAGGGGATACGGTTCGCTTCTTCACCTGGTGGAAGGAAGGTAAGGTGAACGGCATTCCTACGGGCCGTGTGGATATTGATCTGTCCGCTGTCATGTACGATCACAATTGGCAGTATGTCGAGCATATCTCATACACGAATCTGCGATCCTCGAAGTACCGAGCTGTGCACAGCGGTGACATCGTATCCGCTCCACAAGGAGCCTGTGAATTTATTGATCTGCACATTCCATCCATTGTGGATTATGGCGGCCGATATATTGTCGCTTCACTTCACTCCTTTACGATGCAGCCGTATTGCGAATTGCCAGAGTGCTTCGCAGGTTGGATGATGCGCAAAAAGCCCGGTTCCGGCGAGATCTTCGAGCCAACGACAGTTTCCAATAAAATCGACGTCACAGCTGATACGAAAATCGCAATTCCTGTTATTTTGGATTTGGTAGAGCGAACTGTAATTTGGACCGATCTCTCGCTGACAAGGCATCCAGACTTCTCTAACAATGTAGAAGGAAATCAAAAAGGGATGGTATTGATCGGCAAGGCGATGACTACTCTGCAGAAGCCGAATCTGTATGATCTGTTCATGCTCCATGCCCAAGCAAG
This sequence comes from Paenibacillus sp. KS1, assembly GCF_001680695.1. NCBI lineage: Bacteria > Bacillati > Bacillota > Bacilli > Caryophanales > Paenibacillaceae > Paenibacillus > Paenibacillus sp. KS1. Next base: position 10,430 of record NZ_MAIS01000012.1, read on the forward strand.
AGGGGAAGTCGTTGCATCGGCAGATCAAGCGGATACGATTTTCTCAGTAGACGAAGGAGTTACTCCATTCGATATCGAGCAGATTATGGCAGAATTCCTTGTATGAGTGCATATATTTAGGCTCTATAGATGGCGGCGAGCCAGGATCCGGTTATCCGGTCTTGGCTTGCCGCCCTTGTTTTTAATAGTAATCCGGTTTCACAACTCCTTTATCTTTCACGAATTTCTGAAATAGAAATCGAACGATTGGCCCTACAATAAGAAGCTGGAGCGGGAATGCGAAAATAAAGTTCTGGAACACCAGTGAATAGTAATTTTCCAACCAAGATCCGCTCATCAATGGATTCGACAAGTACGCGGTTCCCAATCCATACAGAGACATGCAGAGAACCATCCCGCATACCATAAAGAAAGCCACAGATACAATCACGAACAACTTCTTGGACTTGTCATAGGGTAAGGAGAAAGCAATCTTCTTCGCTATGGGCCCCACAATAAAAGATTCTAGTATGAAAGCAATGGAGAAGGTCAGAATGAGTTGAACCAGTATGTTTCTCCAAGACAGTGTTTCGAGCAGGCCGTGCATGTATAGGTTATAAAACGTCATGAATACGACCATCCCGGAGCACATCATTAGGCCGAAATAGAGCTGCTCTTTTTTTTGTTGTCGGCATTTGATCATCCTTTCTTTTTAGACTTCGTCATTATAGAGAAAGCAAACACCACCACATAAGTGAACAATTTGTGATTTTTTTGATCTACCGAAGAAAATTTCTTGGAAACGCACGAGGAAGCCCACTATATGCTGAACACAGCTTATGTGGGCTTCTGTATGTTCTTATTTGGTTTCACAGCATAATTCGAATTTCCCCATTCGATTCTTCGTACGTTCGCTTAACAGGAAGGAATAGGACGCTGTAACGAAAGCAATAAGCACCATTACACTGCTAATCCAACCGAAGTGGAAAATCGGCACTCGTTCAACCAGTACGCCTCCTACGGCCGCGCCTAAGGAAATGCCAATGTTCAATACGGCTGTCTGATAGCTTAATATGATTTCGGAAGCGGACGATTTTAAGGAAATGAGATAGATTTGATTGGCTGTGGTTGTCGTCCAAGAAGAGAAACCCCATATCATGATTGTGACCATAGCCCCCCAAGTCGAACCAAACGCCACAGGCAAAGCAATCAGCGCCAGTACGTGCAGGATGAGGCTGGATCGAATCGTTACGGCTGTGCCCCATTTGTCAGATGCATAGCCGCCGAAGCGAGAGCCGATAAAGGCAAATATCCCTAAAACAAGGAGTGCCGTACTAATCATTTCAACGGAAAAATGCCCTATCTCCTGTAAAAGCGGAGAAATGTAAGTAAACGTAATCGTATACCCAATGATCCAAAATAATGTCGTTAATAAACCACTGAAGATTCGCTTATCTTTCATAATCAGCAGATGCTGTTTTAGCGAAATGGGTGTCTGCCCTGGAGCAGTCGGGATCATCCGTCCAAGCATGATAAAGAGAAGCACGGTGATTGCACCTATGATAAGGAATATGAAGTGCCAATCCATGTATGACGTTAGCAGCGTGCCAATGGGCATTCCGAACACAAGTGCAGCGCTAAAGCCAGTAGTCACTGTAGCAATAGCAGCACCTTGCTTGCCAGGCGAGGCCAGCTTAGCAGCGAACACGGTAGCGATGACGGTGAACAGACCGCCGCTAGTAGCCAGAAGAACGCGTGAAACCATAAGCATTTCAAATCGGGTGCTTAGAAACGCTGTAAGATTGCCAACCAAAAAGATAGCAAGGGAATATAACAATACTTTTTTCCGTTCAAATCGGATCGTCAACGCTACGAGGATCAATGATCCGATAACAAATGAAATAGAAAAAATAGTGACAAGCTGGCCTGCCATCCCAATGGACACATTAATGTCCGCAGCTATCATATTCAAAATCCCCACCGTGATAAAATCCACTGTTCCGATAATAAAAGCGCCTAACGCCAATAAATAGATGCCTACACGATTCATCAACTTGGTCTCCTTTACTGTCAGGGCGCGCGCCAAGTATGAATATCGATTTCTTGCATCAGTATATATCCCGTGTTAGCATGAATCAAACAAATCCTATTCATATATGACATGAGGTTTTACTTATGACAATAGCCAGGTTTGAAGTTTTCTCCCATGTAGTGGAGCAGGGAAGCTTTACGAAAGCAGCGGGAAAGCTGAATATGACCCAGTCTGCCGTAAGTCACGCAGTAGCTAGTCTGGAATCGGAGTGGGGCGTTGCACTATTAATTCGTGATCGTCGAAGAGGTCTTCTGCTGACAGAGGTTGGCCAGAAGATGCTGATACCGATGCGAGAAATATTGAACCAAATGGAAACCATCAAGCAAGAAGCCGCCTTGGCTTCCAATCTGGAGGCAGGCACGATCCGGATCGGCAGTTTTCCCAGCGCATCAGCTAATATTTTGCCAAGCATCATTTCGAAGTTCAATCAAAAGCATCCCAACATTGCCTTTACATTTTATGAAGGAACCTATGAGGAGATTTTGGAATGGTTCGAGACAGGGGTCATTGATATCGGCTTCGTCATCCAGCAGAACAAGGAACTGAATTTGCATATCGTACCCTTAGTCAAGGATAAGATGGTTGTCGCTTTCCCTGCAGATCATCGCTTTCAGCATGAAGCTGTAATTGATGTGCATGACCTGCAGGAAGAGGACTTTATTATGCCAAAAGGGCTTTATCGCGCAAATGTAGAGGAAATTTTTGAGCAAGCTCAAGTTACTCCCCGTATCCGCTTCGAGGTGCAGGACTGTAACACCATCTCCAGCATGGTTCAGGAAGGGCTTGGTGTTACCATCGGGCCTGAGCTGTCGTTCAAAAATCAGCCCAACATCGGTATCGGTAATCTTAAGCAATCGAGTTGGCGTAAAGTGGCCTTAGCCAGTCCTCCTCTCCAATGCACGTCGCCAGCCGTACAAGCCTTCTTCGCTGTCGCAAAGACAATGTTTGTGCGCACAGGAGAGCATGCTCAAGTATCAGGATCGGCAGATGACGAATGTGCCTACACAGAGATGTCCAGTTTATAAGAGCAATCGTAAGGAGCAATTTCACCGAAATGTGCGGCAAATGCTAAAAATAGAGTAGCAGTGCATCTCTTGGCATAAAGGTAAGAAGGACATAGATTTCAATGACTGAAAACGCTTCAAAAAAAAGCATTGACTTAACAGCGCTGGGAAACTAATATTGGTTACGTAAACGTTTAACTAACAGATAATATATTCACTGGTCTTATTCAGTTTCGAATTATGAAAAACGTTTACCCACGAGAGGTGGTTAGATGGCAGCTACGATCAAGGATATCGCACGAGTTGCTGGTGTCTCTACCGCGACCGTATCGAGAGTCATTAATAATCTTGGCGGATATAACGAAGAGACGGAGAAGAAGGTTATCGCCGTAGCCAAGGAATTGGGATATCGAAAAAATGAAAATGCAAGAAGCTTAGTGCAGAAGTCGACCAATACAATAGGTGTCATTATGCCGGATGTGGCAACGTCCTTTTATGGGGATATTATTAAAGGGATTGAGGACACTTCGTATGCGCATGGTTACAGTGTAATTCTAACTCATGCCGGCAGCCATGGCTCCCGAATTCAGGATTGCCTGAAGTTGATGGGAGAGCGCAGAGTAGATGGGCTCATTATCGTGTCCATCGAGCTGCAAGAGGTTGCAATCGACGCTATGACGTCACTGAGTATTCCCTTTATTTTGCTATCTACCAAGTCGGATCGGGAAGATGTACCTTATCTCAAAGTGGATGATTTCCGTGCTGCATATACCGCAGTTCAGTATCTCACCCAGCATGGACACCGGAAGATAGGGATGGCCGGAGCCAATCCAAGAGATCCGATATCTGGTGCCCCGAGAATCGATGGATATACGCATGCATTGCGTGATCTGGGGATCAAGGTAGACTTGAACCTGATTAAGTCAGGGGACTTTAGTTTCGAATCCGGCAAACAGGCCATGCAGGAGTTCCTTGAAGACGAAGTCGATATTACCGCAGTATTCTGCGCAAGCGATGAGGCTGCACTAGGCATTATATCGACATGCTTTGAGCACGGCATTAGGGTGCCAGAGGAGTTGTCCGTGGTCGGCTACGATAACTCTAAAGTATCGCGTATGTCGATTCCCCCGTTAACGACAGTCGCACAGCCCTTGTATGATATGGGAGGAGAAGGCTGCCGGAAATTGATTGACGCGATTCAGCATAGGATAAAGATTGAGTCCGAAGCGATACCCCATGAATTAGTGGTACGCAAGTCGGTCAAATCATTGAATGCAAAGTAATGGTTTGTACAACATGCGCAATTGCGCGTGAATGACATAGAGATGCCCTTTACGCATTACGTAAACGTTTACGTTTCGTCAGATAGCTTCATATTTCAACCCGAGAGGATTGGTATCCGATGAGTGAAACAATGAAACAAGCAAAAGACGTGAAATGGTGGCAAACCGCCGTTGTCTATCAAATTTATCCGCGCAGCTTCCAAGACAGCGATGGAGATGGCATTGGTGATTTGAGAGGGATCATCAATCGGATCGATTATTTGAAGCTGCTAGGCATTACCGCAATCTGGCTGTCCCCTGTATATAAATCGCCGAATGATGATAATGGCTATGACATTAGCGACTATCAAGATATTATGGACGAGTTCGGTACAATGGATGACATGGATGAGCTGATTGCGAAGGCGAATGAGGCGGGCATCAAGATCATTATGGATCTTGTCGTAAATCATACCTCTGACGAGCATAAATGGTTCATTGAAGCGAAAAAAGGTAAAGACAACGAGTACCACGCTTACTATATTTGGCGTGATCCGGTGAACGGAGGCGTTCCAAACGGACTGGGTTCTATATTCAGCGGCCCCGCATGGGAGTTCGATGAAGCGAGCGGCCAGTATTTCCTGCACCTATTCAGCAAGCGCCAGCCAGACCTGAACTGGGAGAATCCCAAGGTTCGCCAAGAAGTGTATGACATGATGAACTTCTGGCTGGATAAAGGTGTCGGCGGCTTCCGCATGGACGTCATCGATCTCATCGGCAAAATTCCGGATCAAGAAATTACGGGCAACGGACCGAAGCTGCATGAGTATTTGCAGGAAATGCATGAAAAGACATTCGGCTCCCATGACGTCTTGACAGTTGGTGAGACTTGGGGCGCGACGCCGGAAATCGCAAAGCTGTATTCCGATCCGGCACGCAAGGAAATGTCGATGGTGTTCCAATTCGAGCATGTCGGATTGGATCAACAGGAGGGCAAGGATAAGTGGGATCTGAAGCCACTGGAAATTGCGGAATTGAAGCGAGTGCTGGCGAAGTGGCAGACTTCGCTAGGGGACCAGGGCTGGAACAGCTTGTTCTGGAACAATCATGACTTGCCGCGCATCGTGTCCAGATGGGGAAATGATAAGGAATACCATGAACAAAGCGCAAAAATGTTCGCTGTACTTCTGCACATGATGAAGGGGACGCCGTACATTTATCAAGGTGAAGAGATAGGGATGACGAATCGCCCTGTGCCGAGCATTGATGAGGTAGAGGATATTGAATCCATCAATATGTATCATGACCGTTTGTCCAAGGGATACGCGGCAGAGGACATTATCGCCTCGATCAATGCCAAAGGGAGAGACAATGCTCGTACGCCAATCCAATGGGATGACAGCAAGAACGGAGGCTTTACAACGGGTACGCCTTGGCTGCATGTGAACGACAACTACAAGACAATTAACGTGCAGCGTAATCTCGACAACCCGAATTCGATCTTCTATACGTACCAGCGCTTAATCAAGCTGCGCCAAGAGAATCCGATTATCGTATGGGGCGACTTCGAACTGATTGAGCATACGCCTGAAGAGGTATTTGCATACTACCGCATCTATGAAGGCGAGAAATGGCTCGTGGCAGCAAACATATCCGAGCAGGAGCATGGAATCGCTGTCGATGGTAAGGTATCCGAGATCATTATGAGCAACTATGATCGCGCTGAAATCGACGTTACTACATTTTCGATGAAGCCATACGAGGTGTTCGCGGTAAAATTATAATCGTATATGTGATGGAGGCTCACACATCCTTTGTGTGGGCCTTTTGTTTCGTGGATAATAGAGTGGGAGTGGGGATTTGTCGCCTCCAGACCTTTCACGTAAAGGATGAGCTACTATTGGCGGATGATATCATACAATCAATAAATTATAATCAGGCACCTGCAACCCTACGGAGAGAGATTGCCGTCTTGCTGCATCGCGTATGGCCGGAGGAGGATGGATTGCTGGAGGATACGATACCGGCTGCCCATCATGAAGCGCTGAATGCGCGTTCCTTCTATGCCTATGCAGATGGAAAATTAGTCAGCTATACGGGAGTTGTCTCCAAAGCGATCGAGCATGAGGGAGAGAAGTTCAGGCTATCAGGACTTAGCTGTGTAGCGACTGACCCTGACTATCGAGGTCAGGGATATGGGTTAAAAACGGTCGCTGCCGCTACCCGATGGATGGAGCAGAGCGGCGTGGATCTTGGCTTATTTACATGCCATCCAGATCTGGCTGGTTTTTACTATCAAGCCGGCTCCTGGCCGGCTGTGCCCGATGTAAGCCTTATTGGCAGTCGTGATGAAAGGGCGTTGACGAGCGACTCGCTGCAGGTCGCTGTGCTGATGCGCCTGTTTTCGGCAAAGGCTATTGCCCATAAGAAGGTACTCCGCAACACGACGATCAATCTTGATCTCCCTGTCGGAGAGTTTTTGTAGGGATGGTTCAAAGCCATCCCTTCTCCTCGGCAATGGATGCGGCCTGCTGTCTCGATTCAGCATCCAGCTTTTGAATGGCAGAAGATAGATAATTTCGTACTGTGCCAATCGTCAGGAAGAGGGATTTGCTGATTTCGCTTGTCGTCATGCCTTCCTTCGTAAGCCGCAGCATCTCCGCTTCTCTCTCGCTTAATGGATTCTCGTTGTTCATGAAGAGCACTGCAGCCAGATCGGTGCTGATCACCCGTTCTCCAGCCATGACCCTACGAATGGATTCAATGAGATAGTCGATCGGTTCATCCTTAAGCAGATAGGCATTCACTTGGGCATTCATTGCCTTTTGTAAATAACCAGGTCGTGCAAAGGTGGTAACGATCACAATTTTGCAGGGAAGCCCGGCGTTTCTGATTTGCAATGCCAACTCTAAGCCGTTCATGTGCGGCATTTCAATATCCATCACGCATACGTCTGGCTTATGCTGCTGTATGGCTTCCCATGCCTGCTTGCCATCCGCCACTTCCGCCAATACTTCAATATCGTCTTCGAACTTCAGCAATGAGGCAAAGGCACCTCGCAGCATCTGCTGGTCTTCAGCAATCACAACGCGAATCATGTAGCTGCACTCTCCTTTCCGAGATGATGGAGGGGGAGCATCATTGCAACCGCAGTCCCTCCGGCAGGCGAGCATTCCACTGTAAGAGTGCCGTTCAGCGCGTGCATTCGTTCCTTCATTGACAGGATGCCATTTCCGCCTTCTTTGTGGCTTAGCCCGACACCATCATCAGTTATGTATATGGTGTACCTGTTATCTATCATTTGAAGCTGTATCGTGCAGTGCTGCGCCTGACTATGCTTAATCGTATTTGTAATTGCTTCCCGCACAGAGAGAGCATTCATCGTTTCCTCGACACTGGATAGCAGTGGGGAAGGGCCATGCTCTATAATTTCAAGTTCAATGCCAGCCGTATGCAGCAGCTTGCGCGAATGTGTCAGCTCACTTGTCAGTGAAATGAACTTCATCTCGGAAACGAGTTCCCGTACTTGCTTAAGGGCAATTCGCGAGGTGTTGAGGATGTCGTTCAGCTCTTCTTTGGCCTGCTTAGGGTCTTTATCTACCCATCTAGCAGCCAGCTCGCTTTTCAGTTTGATCATCGTTAAGGTTTGTCCCAGCGTATCATGGAGATCGCGTGCGATGCGGTGCCTTTCCTCCTGCAGGGCATATTGTTCAAGCTGTTCATTGGCGGAATCCAGCTGGCCTTGCAGGCTGGCCGCTCTCGCTCTTATGTATAAGATTGAAGGCAGGAGTAACTGGATAATGATAATGGGGAGATGCATCATATACCTGGCATAGAAATCACTTACTCCCCATCTTGCGACTACCGCGTACATAAGGGCTATGGCTGCAGTTCCGACGCCGATTTGCCATTTGGACTTCGATCTGCCCAGCAGATCGGCAAATATAAATCCGAACATGAGAAGATTGGGGTCAATAAAGATACTGAGTACCGCAATCGTGCCGAGACCAGATACAACAGCTGCCAGCAGATAGATATTCCGATGCCATAATGCAATATAGAAGGAAATCAAAAATAAGCTTAGGATCATAAGGGATCCCAAGAGACCAAGATCGGAACGCGTGCTTAGGACAAAATAGCACAAATATACGATCGCAATTACATCTATGAGCAGAAACTGTTTCATCTGATCTCTTGGGTAGATCTTCATCGATAGCCTCCAGATTCACCTAGACTGAAAAATGCCTACCGCACGCTTGCGGACAGACTCCATAGGGCCAAGCTTGAAGATCCGCAGCCACCTTGAAGCGAACCATAGCTGGAACACGGAGATCTCAACCCAGATTGCGATAATGGTTAACGAATTCAACTTGCCGCCTAATGCTAAGCCCCAGCCATAACAGAGCACGGATGCAATCACATTTTGCATAACATAGCAGCTTAACGACATCTTCCCTGTGTTTTCAAGCAGGCGCCACAGTCGATCCAATTTGTTATATTGTACCATTATACCAATGAGTGCTATATACCCAATTGACAGAAAGGGGGCAAATAAATAGCGGACGGGCATGTCGAAAATGCCGCCGGGTATGAAGATAAGCAGGTTCAATGGCACTCCGACATAGATGCCCAACTTCATAAGCTTGCTGCGTTGCTTCTGCCCATTCTCATCTGGAGCGAACACTCCGGAGCGCATAAGGCGAACGCCGAGTAAAAACAGAAACACATTCAACGGAATGACAAAAATGGGCTCAAAGCGAAGCTGTGCGAAATGAGATAGTCGATATTGGACTTGCTCCAGCCATGAACCGTCCTTGTAGAGAGTGGCCACCTGATCAAAGTTCCCCAGTGACATATTGGCGCCCATTAGCCCAAGCAGAAGCATACCCAAAATTGCGATGACATGTACGCTGCCAATCACTTTCATCGTGTTGGATATGGCGCGATCGCCACCACGAATAATGAAGGCGGCAATCATGCCTGTTATGCCGTAGCTCATTAAGATGTCATACTCCATTACGAGAATAAAATGAAGCAAGCCTTCCAATAGCAAAACAAGAAGCACCCACATATAGACGCCCGGCCAGGCCTTGCCTGCGCGTTTCGCCTGCTGATACTTCATTTCCATGCCTACTCCGAACATGATCGTTAATAAGCCGAGCATCTTGCCATTTACGAAAAATAATACGATCATGCGGAGCAGATCATCGAGCTTCCACCAGCCCGTATACGCGTACGTAGTGAGATAAGATAAATCTCCTAGATGTGCAAATATCCAAATATTTGTCCCCAATGTGCCTAGAATTGCGAATCCCCGCAATATATCGAGCAGACGGATTCTCTCCTGACGTTGTTCCACAATTACTCATCCTTCCCTCATATTCATCATGCAGCTTTATTGTAGTGGGGAAGAGGGGCGGTGGAATATTCACAGCTGTAAAGGAATTAGGATGACAGGTGTCATATTGTTCGAATTTGGATAGCAAGGAATATTGTTGCGCAGGATAAGGCTACAGGATTTTGAAAGAAGGAGATAGCCGCCATATGGATCATATGATTTTTCAGGTTGGAACCGCCTTGCTGTTAGTTACCGCCGCCTCGCTAATCGCTGGGAAACTAAAGTTTTCGATCATACCATTCCTCATCGTTCTCGGTATGTTGGTCGGACCGCATGCTCCAGTGATTGGCTTGTTCGACTTAACCTTTATAGAGAGTCAGTACATAATAGCTTTTCTCGGGCGGATGGGAGTACTATTCCTGCTCTTCTACATTGGTCTAGAGTTCTCGGTTTCGAAGTTAATTAAGTCTGGGCGCAATATTGTATTTGGTGGTACCGTATATGTCGTACTGAACTTTGTGCTGGCAATGGCTTACGGATTTTTGGTTAATTTTCCGCTGTATGAAACGCTAATCATTGCAGGGCTGATGTCTGTATCCTCCACTGCCATCGTAGCCAAGGTTTTGGTTGATCTTAGACGTACAGGCAACTCCGAAACAGAGCTGATATTGGGCATGATTTTGTTCGATGATCTCTTTCTGGCCGTGTTCTTATCCGTTATGTCCGGCCTTCTACTTGGAGGGGCCACATCTATTGGCGGAGTTCTGCTCTCCGTAGGGATTTCCATGGGGTATATGCTCGTATTCTTCATCATCGCAAGAGTGGGGCCGCCAGTATTGAACAAGCTGTTAAATATCACATCGAACGAAATCTTTATTATAGTCGTGTTCTCCCTGCTATTCTTCATTGCCGGGTTCTCGGAAACTCTGCATGTAGCTGAGGCTATCGGTGCGCTCTTATTTGGACTTGCATTGTCAGAATCAGAGCACAGCAAACGAATAGAGCATCTGGTTGTTCCTTTCCGGGATTTCTTCGGTGCGATATTCTTCTTCAGCTTCGGTCTAAGCATAGATCCGCTGACGCTGGGTGATGCTGCATGGATGGCACTAGGGGCTGTGCTGCTCACGGTGGTGTCCAATATGGTTGCAGGCTGGATGGCAGGACGTAAGGCAGGATTATCCTATAAGGCTTCGACGAATATTGGACTTACTATTATGGCACGGGGGGAATTCACCATTATAGTGGCGAACTTAGGTATATCAGCCGGTTTGATGCCTTTACTTAAACCTTTCTCCGCGCTGTATGTACTCGTGCTGGCTATAGTTGGCCCACTGCTGGCGAAAGAGTCGAAACATGTGTATAGTGGTCTGAACCGCATATTCAAATGGAGCAATAACAAAGAAAAAGCAAACGTACCAAATAAATAGGATTGAAGGGAGATGTCAGGCCATATGGCAACGATAAGGGAAACGGAACTACCGGGTATCGGGAAAAAGTATCAGATGGAAGCTGCGTCGGGGGATAAAGTAGTCGTCGTTATCCATGATGATGGCAGAAGAGAAGTATACCATTTCGAAGATAATGATCCAGAGCAGAGCATTTCCCAAGTGACACTGGAGGATGAAGAAGCAAGACAGCTTGCGTCTATTATCGGCGGCATGAGCTATAAGCCGAAGGCGTTGGATACCATCCAAGTGGAGCTTGATGAACTGGTCATTGAATGGTGCAAGGTGGGGCCGTCCTTTCCATGCATTAATAAATCTATTGCCGAGCTGCAAATTCGCCAGCGCACGGGAGCGACGATCCTGGCTGCTATTGAAAAAGGAAAACAGTATATCAATCCCGATCCTGAGGTACAGCTTACGCCCAATATGACGCTTGTGATTGCAGGAGAGCGCAAACAAATCAAGCAGCTCAAAGAGCTGCTCGCACAAGGATAACGAATCATGGTAGTCGGAGAGCATCTGCTTGGATAAAAGCAGGTGCTCTTTTTTATTTTGCTGAGATAAGACTTACCTTTGTCTGCTGCCTCTCTCAATTTCCTTTCTAATGATCTGCATGAGCAGATTAGCAGAGGACGACTGCATATATTCCTGGGCGCCTCGCCTCTGCAAGAAGCCGATTTGAATCAGGGGATCGGCTATGGTGACATCAATTGCTATGACCTCCTTCGCCAGCGGTGTAGTATCCAATACGACGCCCACGGCAGAAGTATTCTTCACAAAGTGTGGAATTGAAGAAATCTGACTTACAGTGTTCAGGTTAGGTGATGATTCGAATCTGGCGAAATGCTTTGCTAAACGCAGCGAATATAAGCAGTTTGGTCCGCCAGCTATGATTGGGTAATGGAGAACCTCTTCCAATGAGGTGTTCTCCTGTGCACACAAAGGATGCGCCTGATCTGCAATGAACGTGATCCTCTCGTGATATAGCGGCTGAAAATAGAAGTGAGACGCGTCGGAAGGCTCGCCACAGATGGCAAAGTCCAGCTCCTTTTGCAGGATAGATTGGGAAAGGAAATCGGTATTTCCCGCCACAACGTGACATTGCATGTTCGGCTTATGCACTCGGAACTTCCGCAATGCATTAGGGAACACCGTCTCCATCATGGATTCAATTCCTCCAATCCGTACAGACCCAATTTCGTCCTGCTGCAATGCCTTCGCCTGTTCCGAGATATAGTTCCAATGCTGAATGAGACTGTCAATCTCCGCTGCCAGCATGTGGCCGGCACGGGTCAATTCCGCATCCCAGCCTCTGTTGAACAAGGGTATGCCCAGCTCTTTTTCCAAGCGTTGAATTTGACTCGTAATGGTAGATTGCGCGTAATTCAGCTTCTCGGCTGCTCGGGAGAAAGTCCCTTCTTCAAGTATGGTTTTGAATGCGGTTAGTTCTTTGAGATCCATTTGTTTGTTGTCACCTCTATCGAAATAATCGAATAAGATCATGATTTTATTCAATTATACAAATGAAATTAGCGGGCGTACAATGGAGGCATCTCAGAGAAGGAGTCGATCGGATATGCCATTCATTCGGGTTAGTTACATGGAGGAGCAATATGACACCCGCCTACTTGAACAAATCAGTAAGTCAACCATGTGCGCTTTAATAAGGCACTTCAATGTGCCGGAAGATGATTATTTTCAAGTCTTTCATGCCCATAGGGCGGGGGAATTTTTCTACAGCAAGAATTACTTGAATGTTGAACGGAGCGATGGCTTGCTCTATATCCATATCACACTTAAATCGGGGAGGACGGAACAGCAAAAAACAAGCTTTTATGCGATGCTGGCTGAGGAGTTGTCGAACACGGTGAGTATAAGAAAAGAAGATGTATTTGTCGTGCTTGTTGATAATGAATTCGATGATTGGTCGTTCGGCAATGGCATTGCTCAAATGCTGGATCGTCAGACAAAGAGGGGTGATTAGCATGGCACATCGAGCAATTAAACCACAGGTAAGCGAGTCGTTAAGAGAATTAGCTCCGGCATTTGTTGATTACTCGGAGAACGTGTTGTTCGGGGACTTGTGGCGACGGGAGCAATTATCGCTGCGGGATCGGAGTCTGATTACGATTTCCGCGCTAGTTGCCGGCGGATTGATGGAACAGCTCCCTTATCATTTGCGACTAGCGGTAGAGAATGGACTGCAGCAGGAAGAAATCGTGGAAGTGATAACACACCTTGCGTATTATGCAGGCTGGCCGCGTGCAGCCTCGGCGCTGCAGGTCGTAGAGGCGATCTTTCAGGAATAAGGCGTAATCATGGATAGAGAAAGCACAGCGCCTAGCGAGTGGCTAAGCACTGTGCTTTTTATGTTCAAGCAACTATTGCTGATCTACGAATTCTGTAGCTCCAAAGGCAAAAATGCATAATCTCCGTCCCTTACGATCTCACATTTGCGAACTGGAATCGGATGCTCAAATAGAGGGCCGTCGATTACGGTCGTATGGAACTCTCCACCTTCACCACATGGATCAATTCCGCGTGCGAGAAGCTCCTCCACGAACTCGTGAGTCAGCACACGTCCTAAATCTTCTTCCTTCATGCCCTTCGACAGATTGACTGTCACCAGCATCGTAACAAATCCGAGACTGATGAACTCCTGAACTGCCCCCAGATGATCCATTTCCCAGAGAGGCATTCCTAAGCCTAACCCTGCATTCTTTGTCACTCGATCATGCCAGCAGCCGTGTTCCGGTACGTCCAAGTCTCCCGTCACTAATACTGCGGCGCCTTGCTCCTTCGCATGCGCCAACAGCCCCATAAATACGGACTCATAGTCTGTCCAGCTTGCCGCACCTGCAAATATAGGCAGCCCGATGGACTCGGCTTGTGCACGGATAAGCTCAGGCGGCATGCCGTGAGAGCGGGAACGTTTGCCCTCTTCTTCAAGCATGACGATTAAGCCGACTGCTTCTCCGCCCTGCATGGCCTTATAGAGTGCCAATGTACTGTCTTTTCCTCCGCTGAAGGATGCAATGAATCTATGTCCGTGAGCACCGTTCTTCCAAGTTGTTGCGTCTGTCATGGTTGTACGCTCCTTTGTATGTGCAATGTAGATGTGGCTCGGTTGATAAAAGAATGTCGCACGACATGTGTTTTAGGTTTGGATACTTTATTTTAACACTATTAGGTGTGAAGAAATATGCGCAATGCAATAGTAGGCGTTTCTGATTTTAGGCATGAGAACCTTCGATGGAGACCGCCTTTTGATTGCAATTATAGTAAAATGGTAGGATGAACCAAGTTGAGGTGATAGAGATGATATATAATCTTGAAGCGTTACAGAAAGCGCACCAAGCGGGGAAGAAGTTCAAGTACTTATTCTTCTGGGGGCATACGCCTCCTGCTGACGGAAGCATCAATCAGAGCTGCTTCAGCCAATGGTGGACAGCTAGCTTTACAGTAGATGGCGATAAATATAGCTGCACGGAGCAGTATATGATGGCAGAAAAGGCAAGGCTGTTCGGTGATAACGAGATGTTGGAAGCCATTATGAACGCGAAGCATCCGAAGCAAATGAAGGCGTTCGGGCGCGCCGTGAAACGTTTTGACAACGAGGTGTGGAGCCGCGAATGCTATGACATCGTGAAGCGAGGTAACTTCGCGAAATTTTCGCAAAATGAGGAACTGTGTGCGTTTCTCAAGGCGAGCAAGCAGCGGATTTTAGTGGAGGCAAGCCCAGTCGACCGCATCTGGGGTATTGGAATGGCTAAGGATCATCCAGATGTGGAGAATCCGATGAAATGGCGGGGCAATAATTTGTTGGGATTCGCCCTAACCGAAGTGCGAGATCAGTTATTGGCGAATGGAACGGAGTGACGCCGCCACAGCCAAATAGGCTGCCCCTAATGTTAGAAGGCAGGGGGCAGCCTATTTACTTAACCGTTAGTGATTCTCCTTGTCAACCATAACGATAGATTGCCCACGATACATACATGCGGAGCTCCATTTTTATCGTAGTACCGGTAAGGCGAGCGCATATATCCCTGCCATGTAGATCGTACGCGGCTTATGCATCGTTGTGGTGCGATTCATTCGATTTCCCTCCCACTTATTTAAATCCGGTTAAGGCTGAGCCAGACTGCATGAAGTATTTCTGCCCGAAGAAGTAGAGGACGATCATCGGCAGTGTCATAATGGTGGAGGCGGCCATGAGCTTCTCCCACTGAGCCCCGTGATCCTGCTGGAAGCCTTGCAGGCCAAGCGTTATCGTCCATTTGGCTGAGTCGTTCAAATAAATAAGCGGCCCCATAAAATCCACGTACGACCATACGAAAGAGAACAATGCCACGGTAACGAGGGCGGGCTTCAGGATAGGCAGGATAATTCGGATATAAATTCGAATCTCAGAAGCCCCGTCTATCTTAGCCGCCTCAGACAGTTCTGTCGGTATACCCATTAGAAATTGCCGCAACAGGAAGATAAAGAAGGGCGCCCCGAAGAAAGCCCCGATCGTTAACGGCAAAATCGTATTCACCCACCCAAGCTTTGTGAAGATGATATATTGCGGGATCAACTGTACCTGTGCGGGCAAAATCATCGTGGCAACCACGATCGAGAAGATGATGCCGCGCCCTTTCCACGGTATTCTTGATATGGAATAGGCAACAAGCGGCGCTGCGAATAATTGTCCGACAATATTGACGGCACAGATGATGAGCGTGTTGGTCATATACCGGGCGAAGGGGATGGTTTCTAGTGCGGCTGCATAGTTGGACCATTGGAAAGTGTCCGGCAAAAGGTTAGGCGGGAGCTGAAAAATCTCGTCCGGTGTCTTTAGGGAGGTCATGACCAGCCATAGAAACGGAAATAGAAACAGAAACGAGAATAGAATAAGCACGGCATGCGGCAAAATCGATTTTCGAAGCTTCGCGGCCACGTCAGTCACCTCCGTAATAGACCCAGCGTGCCGAGGTCTTCATGAGCACGAATGTAATGAACAGGACAAGGATGAATAGAATCCAGGCAAGAGCAGAGGCATAGCCCATTTTCAAGTACACAAATGCTTCTTGATACAAGTTAACTGCATAGAACAGCAGGGATTGATCCGGCCCGCCGAGTGATTTGCCCCCGTCTACCTTCCCACCAGCCAGGATGTACGATTCCGTGAAAATCTGAAATGATCCGATCAAGCCCATAATGAGCTGGAAGAGGATAATAGGTGACAGTCCGGGAATGGTGATGTTCCAAAATCGATGCCACCAGTTCGCCCCGTCAACTTGAGCCGCTTCGTAATATTGCTTCGGCACGCCCTGCAAGGCAGCGAGGAAGATGAGAGCTCCTGCACCGGTTCCCCATAAGCTCATGAGAATTAATGAGGGCTTCGTTACTGGGGATCCAGCAGCCAAGCGGGATCGGGGAGTCCTAAGGAGCGTAGTAGGGTATTGATTAAGCCAAAATCCGGGTTCAGCATCCATGTCCATAAGAGGGCGCTGGCGACGATCGGAATGACGGAAGGCAAATAGAAAATCGTCCGATAATAGTTGATTCCCTTCACCTTCGTATTCAACAGCAGGGCAATCAACAGAGAGACAATAAGCGTAATAGGCACGGCAATGAAGGTCATGAACAAGGTGTTGCGAAGTGAACGATAGAAGCTCTCATCCTCAAATATTTGCTTATAGTTATTCAATCCAACCCACTTGGGCGAGCTGAACAGATCATACTCTGTCAGGCTGAAATATAAGGAACTGAAGAACGGATATACCGTAAAGGCTAGAAATCCGATAATCCATGGGGCAGCGAACGCTAGACCGAGGAGGAAAGTATGCCGCTCCTTCTTCGACCAGCCTCTCTTCTGCTTAGGTGGGGCAATGGATGAGGAGACGTTCATCTTGAGTGCCCTCCTTTCGTCAACAATACGTGAATCGGCCCTGGCTTTGCTGCAAGTAGCCGGATGCGAAGGCCATAAATCTGCACAACTTTATTTCACAAGCGGCTGAATCTTGTCTTTCACCTTCTTCAATCCTTCTTCCATGCTTACGGTACCCCTCAGAATGGCATCAACCTGTACGGCGAACTCCGCAATATACTCGTTGGCGAAGGAAGTGGCAGGGAAAGAGCGCAAGTTCTGGCTCGTGGAGTAATCCAAGAACTCCTTAAATCCAGGCACGTCATGATAGGCGGGATTCTTCAGCGCAGACAGCTTCGTCGGCAAATTCCCAATCGCTGCCGTGAATTCGGCCATCTGCTGCGGCTCTGTCATCCACTTCAAGAACTTCCAAGAAGCATCCGGATGCTTCACACCCTTCGGGATGTAGAATACGCTTGTCGTTACATTGCCCGGTTTCTTCAGCTCAGGGTGATTCTCGTCGTAAGGAATAGGGGCGATGCCGTAGTTGAGAGTAGGAGAGAACTGCTTAATGAAGGTTGGCAGCCATTCGCCGTCAATCGTCATGGCATACTTGCCGGAGAAGAACGGATTCTGAGCAGACATATACTGTCCGAGACCGGAAGAGAACCGATCCAAGTTAGCTGAGCCGTACTGATTCCAGATGCCCTTGGATAGTTCGAGTGCAGCTTTGACCCCAGCATTGTCGGGTGTTACCTGCTTCGCAGCCTCATCGTAGAACGAGCCATTGTACGCATTCGCGAAGGTGTACGTGTCCATTCCCGGCCATAATCCGAGCCGTTGCAGGCGGCCGCCACTTTCCACAATGCTAAGTGCCTTAATGTACTCCTTAAGTTGGCTGATCGTCTCCGGCGGCCCGCTGAAGCCGGCCTCTTTCAAAATATCTTTGTTATAAAACAGCATCGTTACATGCATGGCAATCGGTATGGCATATGTTTTGCCATCGTGCTGTGAAGTGCTTATAGCAGCGGGAACGAAGTCTTTCATATCGACGCCGTCCTTAGTGATGTAATCATCAAGCGGCATCATGGCACCGCGAAGTCCCCAAGGTACTACGTTTTGCCCGAATTGGGACGCGATATCGGGGGGATTTCCTCCCGTGATGGCGGTCAACTGCTTCTGATAATCACTCTGGGACAACCCCTTCACCTGAATATCCGGATTGGCAGAGTTCCACTTGGCAATCAGCTTCTCCAGCGCTGCTGCCTCCGGCCCAGTCCATCCATACCAGAAGCTTAGTTCTACCTTGTCCTTGGAGGATGAATTGCCAGACGCTCCTTCTTCGCTGGAGGTGTCCCCCCCAGAACAACCTGCAAGCATGGAGAACGCGAGAATGAATGCAAGACACCACATCAATGGCTTTCTTTTCATGACTTTTCCCCCTCCATCATTCAAAAATGTATACTTCCTCTCTTCTCCTATTACACAGAGTGTGCGCGTAGGGAATGCTGCCTGAAGCACCTGGAAGTGTTCAAATATCGTCGTCAATTTCCCTCCCTTCTGGGCTTGGAGTATTCCTATGGTAGCATGTATGCGCTTTATTTTGATTTCATTTTCGTGTGCAAAAGTGGGATTATCGTATGCGTGGCGTGCCTGGCTCCTGCTGGATCGCTTGCTTGCGGTAGGAGGTAGGGGAAATGCCGGTGTATTTCTTGAAGATGCGGCAGAAATAAGAAAGTTCGTTGAATCCGATCGCATAGCAGACATCGGTAACGGACAGTTCGGGCTGCTTCAACATCGTAAGGGCATGAAATATGCGAAGATCCGCTAGATAACGATTGAACGTCTTGCCTGTCCATGCCTTGAATATGCTGCAAAAGGTGGAGCGGGACAATTTCGCGAGCGAGCAGAGCGTGTCCAAATGGAGGTCCTCATGATAGGCTGCATGGATATAATCGATGACCCCTGTCATAATCGACCGATATTTCTCGGTTTTCTCGTATCCTTCCTGCACAAGATCCTTGTTAATTTCCCGGATGAGCATCGAGAGGAGGAGGAGCAGGTTGGATTTCAGTACGATTTGGAAGAAGGGGGATCGCCGCTCATATTCGGCAAGCATTTATTGGAGTACATGGTGGACGCGCATTTCCGTAATGTGTTCGAGCGTAATTTTTGATTGCACGCTATCATCGCGGCTGAGGAAATATTCCAGATAGGCCACATCGAAAAAGAGGGGTTCCATCGGCTTTTCCTCGAAGCGCTCGTTAATAAAAGAAGGCATAAACTCACAGCCATAGATTTCAATGTTCTGCTCAGGGGGAATATCAATACTGTGCAAGGTAAATGGGGGGATAACAAAAATATCACCCTGTTCAATCTCGAATCGCCGATTGCTGACGGTATGCCGGAAAGCTCCTTTCGCCACATACCAAATTTGAAAATAGTCGTGGCAGTGATAGGTCAGACTATGCTGCTTGTACAGCCTGTACATTTTGCAGGGCAAGTCTTCGAGCATTTCCATTTTGGATGTGAAGTAGATAATGCCTGAATGAGTCCATTTCCCAATGTCGGCTGCTTTCCACTGAATATCCAATGCCGTTCACTCCTTTGCATCTTGTAAATGGGGATCGTCTGAAGAGAATGCCATTCCATCAAGCATGCTAGTCAGTTAGCTGTAAGATGCAAATATCCTCCCGCAGAAGAAGTGCAGGAGGATATTTATCTTATTGCAAGTATATTCGCGTGCCCCTCGTAACCTTGACTACGTTTCACAGATTATAGGGTTTGTCCGCTGTCTACCGTGATGATTTGCCCCGTCATCGCTTCTTGCTCCAAGGCGGAGCAGATGAACTGAGCAATATCTTCTGGCGTGGAGATCCGCTGCAGCAACAGATTCGGAGCCAGACGCTGCATCCGTTCTTCCTGACCGAGCCACCATCTTGTCGCTACCGCCCCTGGAACGACGCAATTGACCCGAATGCTGGGTGCAAGCGCTCGAGCTAAGGATTTAGTCAAGCCATGGACTGCCGCCTTGGATACCGCATAGGGAAGGGAAGAGCCGAGTCCCGTCTGTCCAGCTATACTGCCGACGTTGACAATCGCGCCGCACTGCTTCTCCTTCATATATGGTGTGACGGCCCGCGCACAGTAGAACATCCCCTTCACATTCACGTCGAACATCTCATCCCATACGTCCTCCGTTGCAGCGTCGAGATCCTCCATCGGAATATGCTTTGTAATGCCTGCGTTGTTCACCAATACATCTATCGTCCCGAAGGCCTGCACAATCTTATCTATCATTGTTCTAACTTCATCATCTTGTGAAATATCGGCTTGAACCGCTATGGCGCGTCCGCCACTTGCACGAATAAGTTGTACGGTTTCTTCTGCATCGGCCTCGGAACGCGAGTAGTTAATGGCAACCGCTGCTCCACGCTTTGATAGAGCAAGAGCGACAGCCCTGCCAATTCCGGTGCCTCCGCCCGTTACGACTGCCACTTTATGCTTCAAGTTCATACGTATTCCCCTCTCCTTGTTCATCCTATGTCCATTGTATCGGCTGCCTGTCTATTTGTATAATTGAATGATATGAAGAGATGATTCAAAAATATTGAATTTATAAGGAGGAGTACGCTAATGGATATCAAAACATTAAAAACATTCCAGTGTATCGTTAAATACGGCAGCTTTAACCGTGCGGCAGAGGAAATGAACTACGCACAATCTACCATTACGATGCAAATACAGAAGCTGGAGAAAGAGATAGGCGCACAGCTTTTCGACCGAGGAAAAACGATTCAACTGACAGAGGCAGGCAGAATGTTCTTTGAGCAGAGTCTGGATATTGTACATCGCATGGAACAGCTGCAGATCAATATTGCGGATATGAACAACGGGGAAGCGGGATCAGTCCGCATTGGCGTAACGGAACCGACGGCTAGCCATCGGCTGCCTATTCAGATCGCACAATTCAAGAACAACTATCCGAGGATTCGTATTGCTATGGAAATTGCGAGCACGCCTGTATTAGCGGAGAAGCTGCTTCGCGGTGAAATTGATTTTGCGATTTGTTCGTCTCCAGAAGTAGGCACCGATCTTCACTTCGAACCATTATTCGTAGAGAAGTTTGTTCTGTTATTGCCAGAAAATCATTCGCTAACTGCACACAATGCCGTTCAACTGGCAGATATCGAGGGGCATCGCTTATTGATCACGGCAGCGACTTGTCCGTATCGCAAAAAGCTTGATTTCATCCTGCAGGAAGCCGGACAGATATCTATGGACACCATGGAGATTGGCAGCATGATGGCACTACAGCATTACGTACAAAGGGGGCTAGGAATTGCTTTAGTCCCAGAAATAATGGTGAACCCGATACCTGAAGGAATAACTGTACGAGCGATAGGCGGAATCGAAGTGGATATGCTGTCCGGCATGCTCAGTAGATCAGGGGAACATCCGTTAAGGTGTGCAGCCGCAAATATATATCAGTTTTTGGAAAAGGAACTTCGCCAGAACTGATGTGGAAGGGTGTTCAGCTTATCTGTAACAAGTCTGCAAGACGTTGCAATTATTGTTAAGGGGTCAATATTTATTGACTAACAATAAATATTGATCTACAATGGGTCTCAAATCCATAGAAAACGGAAGTTGAGGCTGGGGAAATGAAAACATCCATGAGTTCAAGAGTTGTGAACATCATTGTGGCATGCGGTATTGTGTTAACCTTGCTCGCGCTTTTGGCGACTCCTTTACTGCTGACTGCCTTTTTAAAGAGTGCCTATTCTATTCTCGATCAGGACATGGTGACCGTGATAACGTGCAGTATCTATTTATGCGCGGTGCCGTTTGTAATGGCTTTATTTCAGCTCAAGAAACTTAGTAAAATAGCGTTAGGGGGCAATCCGTTCACCCATCATACCGCAAAGGCATTGAAAGTCATTGCAGTCTGTGCATTTATTGAGATTGTCTTGTTCAATGGTTGTTCCGTATTTTTGATATACGCTTACGATCTATTCTTATATGCGGCGACTATCGTCCCGATGGTAGTCGTAACGTTCATTGCGCTAACAGGTGGGTTATTGAGCTTAACCTTGGCTCAGTTGTTTGAGGAGGCTGCGACAATCAAGGAGGAAAACGATCAAACGATATAAAGCGAGGTTATAGTTGTGGCAATTATCGTGAATCTGGATGTAATGATGGCCAAGCGAAAGATGAGCTCAACCGAGCTCTCGAAGCAATTGGGCATCACGATGGCTAACCTGTCGATATTGAAGACGAATAAGGCGAAGGCGGTGCGCTTCTCTACACTCGATGCACTATGCAAGATTTTGGACTGTCAGCCAGGCTATATTCTCGAATATGTTGAGGACGAAGAAGGGAATGAAGACAGCTCTCACATCTAAGAAGTGCGGGATATCCGTCAATAAGCTGAACACCACAAAAAGCAATCAACAGCCGTCCGAATGGCCTCGGGGCAAGTGGATTGCTTTTTTTGTTTTTTATTGTACCGTCACAATCGTAACACCCTTCATCACATTGGCGGGCTTATCCTTGTTATACAGCCAATAGGCAGGTGTATCCGCAATCTGTTGAATTCGCAGGAAGAATGTTGACTGTGGCAGTTGATCCGATTGGATGATAAGCATATTGCCGTCGACAGAAATAAGTTCTGGTGGGAGGGGGAGCTCTGCCTTGCCCGTCACGACGCTCACACTGCCGGGACGCTTGGCGGAAGCTTCATCAATCCGCTTTTGGAACGAAATCACGACCTTGTCTCGCTGTGGTCTGGCGACCGCAGTCGGAACAGGGGCTTCGTCGTACATATACTTGCCGAGATGATATTCATAGGCAGTCCAAGTAGAGAACCCCATGTCCTGTGCTACCTCGCCGAATTCTTGAAGCCAGCTGCGATCCTTCACCATTGACAGGGTAGAGCCAATATCGGCTTGCACACCTAGTGGGACGTTCGGATGGACGGCACGTATCTGATCCACGAAGTTCTGGTAGCTGCGAATATACTGTGGCGGCAGCTTGCTCTGCGGTTTCATCCAATCTGGCCAATGCGTCTGCAGGAAGTGAAGGTTAGGCTGAACGGCCGAGATCATCGCTGCAGCATCGAGTCCTTGCAGCTCGCGCAGTTTGGCAACAGAGTCAGGTCCGGCGTCTATCGCCAGCGACCAAGTAGCCACTAGGATGTCGCATCTGGCTTCTCGCACGCCTCCTTCTCCGTTCATGACCTCATTCAGGAAGCTATTCACCGCTTTGACGCGAAAATCGATCCAATCCTGATATAGCGCCTTATTGGTCAGATAATAGTCTGGATCGCGTGGATTGGTGAAGTTCGGTATGCGTGGGTGCCCGTACTGTTCCTTGAATGCCGCTTGGGCAAGGGGGCCGACATCTCCGTATACACCACGCTTAATTCCGTCCCATTCAGGGAAATACGGTTCTGCCACCTCGATCCCGTCAAATGGATAATCGCGTACCAATTGAGCGAGCTTCCGCTTCTTCCATTGGACATAGTCCTTACTATGCGGGGAGAAGCGGTAGTAACCGTCATTCACAGGCTTCAGCAGTTCCATCTGCCAGCTCGGCCATTCCGGCGGGAAACCCTCAACGGAGTAAGATCCGTTGCCGAGTACAAGCGCCCATACGTACAACCCTCTTTGTTTGAATGCCTCAATGAGTTCGCGATTGACGTTGTTTTCGTTCACGACGAAATAATGGACGCCCACAAAGCCATTCTGGATAATCTCATCGGCAATGCTGGCTGCAGAGCGATCTTGATAATAGCGGAAAGTCGGATCTACCTGAATCGTAGGCCCTACAAGGGCAGGGGAATGTTGCTTCGCAAGTGGTGAGCAGGGATGAAGCTTCTGCTTGGGCGATGTATTCGTGATCGATGACAGCAAGATGGGAGGAGGTAAGCGATCCGTATGGGAACCGGATAATCCGAAATTGCGAAACGAACGAAATGAAAACATCACAATACCTCCTCTTATGCCGCTTCTTGCTGCACTGCATCTGCCTCTTGTTGAACCAAGCTATTGCGGCTCAATTATTATTGTTCCTTTATAACGAATTGGTTCATGAAATGCAAATTGTCCATTCCACTCTTCACCTGCATTACGAATGGACAGCAGCGCACGGGAGCTCAATCCATTCATACGGCTGCTGCAATGCTTTCATTCCATTTTCAATAATGGAAATAATCGCAATCGTCTGCTCAGGCGGAACGGTCGCATGACCAGACGCGAAGAAAGCAACCAAGTCGCGGGCGAACAGCTGGAAGAAGTCCGATTCCGCCTTCAAGATGCGGCTGCTGCCAGAGCGATATTTCACCGCCATCGTAAATGGGCATTCGTCGCCAAGATGGCGAATTGTTGCTTGCCTGCCATCCCCGAATTCAATCAGCAGCGCAGGGGCTGTCTTCGTTCCGATAGACATTACTCGCTGCGCGTCTGCACCCATCAGCGAAACAATCGGTTCGATCTGATGGATGGAATAGTTATGAAATGCACCAGGCCCCAAGCTGGCTATTACTTCAATCCCATCACGATCTGTTTCGGTATATTCCGCTGCATAACGCAAGGCCGATGAGGAGTACAGCGGCGTGCCGTGCTTAGCAGCATGTTCGAACAAGCGAATGGCCGCAGCCCGATCAGGGGCGAACGTCTTATCAATATACGTCGGCTTGCCAGAAGCCAGCGGCAGCTCAGCAAGGATTTCGTGCTGCTCTGGATGGTCAGGGGCGAGCACGATTAGGTAATCACTCTGCACGACAACTTGCTCAATGCTGTCCAATAGCTGAACACCATGCTTCTCCGCCCATGCAGCATTGCTGAGTCCATGTTCCGAATCCTTCAGGCCATAGGCGTAGGCGACCTCCATGGTTCCACCAGAGGCATTGCGAATCCATGCTGGATAATTATTGGCATGCCATTCGTCTAAGTAATAATCGATAAATCCGATCTTCTTCATGCGAATGAACCTTCCTTCGCGAACGAAATTTCCTTTCTTTGCTCGGATGAATCGTAAATAGCTTGCAGCATCTTGGCAGTCAGAATGACCGTGTCAATATGGGAAGGAAGTTTCTCGCCGGATTGGATGCAGGAGATGAAGCTGTCAATCTCGTTCTGGAACATATCTGTCTTATTGAACTTCGGCGTGCTCTCCATCAGAGCCCCGTGCTTCGCGCTGTAGATCGTGAAGTCTGCGCCGTACTGCAGGCGGATGCCGGCCTTGTCGCCGAGGAAGTCGATGTACATTTCATCCACGCCAATGTTCTGCGCCCAAGCGCCATTGACTGTAATGGAAGGGCCGGAAGTGCGGATCATTGCCGTTACAAAGTCATCTACATCGTACGTGCCTGTATAATTCGGAGGCCCTGCCCACATGTTGATGTAGGAGTAGTTCTCCATATCCTTGCCCAGCTTGCTATAAGCCTGGCCGGTTACGGTCTGCGGATCTGGATCGCCCGTGCAGTACATTACGATATCAAGGAAATGTACGCCCCAATCGATGAGTGCGCCGCCGCCGGCAACAGCCTTGTTCGTGAAGTCCCCGCCAAGACCAGGGATCGAACGCTGGGAGCGGAAGCTGACGTAGACGTGGTACAGTTCGCCCAGATCGCCGTCGGCAATCATCTTTTTAATAATATTCACGCCTGTATTGAACCGATTTACGACCCCGATGTTAAGTGTCATGCCTGTCTCATGCTGTACCTTCTGCATCTCCAATGCCTCTGCATACGTTCTGGCAGCTGGCTTCTCGCACAGCACATGCTTGCCTGCACGCATGCAATCAATCGCGATGGAGGCATGGCAGTAGTTCGGTGTACAGATGGACACAGCTACGACTTCCGGATCATCGAGAATGATATGATAGTCCTCAATTGCTTCCCCACACTCGTGCTTCTCGACAGCTTGCTCTGCCCGTTCCTTGCGAATATCGCAGAAATACTTAATCTCCACCTCTGAATTCGCCATATAAGACGGGATGTGGGCACTGTTCGCAATCGTCCCGCAGCCGATAATGGCAACAATCGTTTTACTCATATCGAATCCCTCCAAGGTATGGGGCCAGTAAGGAACTAGGCCGAATTAGTTCTAGTGACTTGCGCAATAAGTACTCCCATGGTAGCATGTATGCGCTTTAATTAATTTGACTTTCGTATATAAAATTGGGATTATCGTTCGATTTTCGAGTAGGGATCGCCTCAATCTACGTCTTCTACAGAGCTGATACAATAGGCATGCATATTTTACAGATTCCGAACAAATCCCATATATAGTGGAATCCTTGCCATCTATCCCATATACTTAGAGCTTACTGATTTGAAAATATAAAATGAATGGGGATATGAATAATGTCTAATTTGCCTAACTGCCCTTCCTGCCAATCGGAATATACGTATGAGGATCGCAATATGCTGGTATGCCCGGAATGCGGGCACGAGTGGTCTGCGAATGCAGATGCTAGCCATTCGGAAGATGACAAGGTTATTCGCGATTCGAACGGCAATATATTGAACGACGGCGACACGGTATCTGTCATTAAGGATTTGAAGGTAAAGGGGAGCTCTTCCGTAATCAAAATCGGAACTAAGGTGAAAAATATTCGCCTTGGTGACGGCGATCATGATATTTATTGCAAAATCGATGGCTTTGGCGCAATGAAGCTGAAGTCTGAGTTTGTAAAAAAGATATAAGCGAGCAACGCCAAAAGGATAAACCCACCTAGATGGTCACAGGTGGGTTTTATTGTGTCCGCTATTCAATTTGTATGGGTTGAATTGGACATCGCTGAGCGACGAGTGTGTCACGCTGTCAACGTTGTTCTATATGCTCAGCTTTCAGTCATGATACCTCCATTTACATGAAGCACCTGACCTGTGACATAGGAGGAATCATCGGAAGCTAAATAAATATAAGTCGGTGCAAGTTCAAATGGCTGACCGGCACGTCTCATTGGGGTGTCACGTCCAAAGGTTGAGACATAGTCAGCTGAGTAACTGGATACGGTAAGCGGCGTCCATATCGGGCCCGGAGCGACAGCGTTGACGCGTATGCCTTTATTAACAAGCTGCAGTGACAATGAACGTGTAAAGGATACAACGGCTCCTTTGGTAGAGGAATAATCAACTAACAATGGAGCGCCTGCATATGCGGTTACAGAAGCGGTTGAGATGATGGAGCTTCCCGGCTGTAGATGAGGGAGGGCAGCTCTGGTCAAATAAAACATTGGGAATATGTTCGTGCGGAACGTATTTTCCAGCTGTTCGTCAGAAATGCAGAGCAGACTTTCCTGAGGGAACTGAACGCCCTGGTTCAGCACAAGCACATCGAGCCGACCATAGTGTTCGATTGTTCTGCGGACGACCTCTTGGCAGAATGCTGGCTGACGGAGATCAACTTCAAGCAGCAAGCATCGCGCTCCATAGCCTTCAACCATTTGGCGGGTTGCCTCTGCATCTATACGTTCGTATAGATAGGCGATCGCAACGTCTGCCCCTTCTTTGGCAAAGCCGATGGCAACAGCACGTCCGATGCCGCTGTCACCACCAGTAATAATTGCTACCTTGCCCGCCAGTTTGCCGCTACCCTTGTAACCTGGATTATCGGATATTGGCTGAGGGTGCATCAAATATTCAAGTCCTGGCTGCACATTCTGATGCTGCGGCGGGAAGGTAAGGGGGACTTGGCGACATTGTGTTTCGTAGCTGTAATAAGGAATCATAGGAATCATGACAAGATCCTCCTGTAACTTTGTAAACTTACAGGCAGGATATTCGCCTACTTCCAGATTGGTGCTTCGGAAGTACGATCGTGACACATGGCGGAGTCTTTATTGCGCAAACGGAATGCGAACAGGTTATACAAATAAGTTTAAGGAACCAGCAATATTCTTCCTGCGGATTGGCGTTGTTCGAAGCGGGAGTGAGCTTCGGCGGCTTCCGATAGCGAGTATTTGCGATCAATTGGGATATCGAGTTTCCCTTCCTGCAACCACTTAATCAGCAAGCTCATGAATTCGTGCCAATGCTGACGATAGGGCAAGCCGTTCGTGCGAGTAATGAACAGGGATCCCTTTTCTTGCAGCATCATAAGGTCTACAGGCGGTATGAAGCCGCTTGCTTGCCCGTAAATAATGAGGCAGCCGCCAAGACCAAGACTATCTAAGTTGGCCTCGAATGTATCTTTGCCGACGCCGTCATATACAACGTGCACACCCCTTCCGTCGGTAATTCTCCTAGCTTCCTCAGCTATATTTGATTCGGATGACACGATGACTTCATCCGCTCCGTATTGTCGGGCAATTTCACCTTTCACCGCTGTTGAGGTAACCGCAATAACACGGCCGCCCCGCAGCTTTATCATTTGCACGAGCAGAAGCCCCAGGCCGCCCGCAGCGGCTTGAACAAGGCACCAATCGCCTGGATTGACAGGATAGGCTCTGTGAGTGAAGGCGTAGGCAAGGAAGCCTTGGGTAAGACCGGCTCCAGCCTGATCGTCGTTTAGTTCGCTTGGTATTGGCATAACGCGGTCTGCCTTCGTGACGGCGTGTGTAGCATACGTACCAGTGCCGCCAAAGAGGAGAACCCGATCTCCTGCCGTAAGATGAGGAGGACAGTGAGATCCAAGCTGTTCGATTGTCCCGACACCCTGGCTTCCAAGCGTCAATGGAAGGAAAGTCGAAAGTCCGCCCTTCTCTTGGTAAAACGCTTGATGTACGAGTTCGCCTCGACGATGTTGAACATCAAGGAAATTGACGGAAGCTGCATGAATGCGGACAAGCACTTCACCTGATTCCGGAACTGGTGTTGGAGTTTCTTGAAGCTGCATGACTTCTGGCCCCCCGTAAGCGTGAATACAAATGGCCTTCATAGAAAATCGCTCCTCATTAAACATTATAGTTTCCTGGAAACAATAATAGCGGAACCTGCCTTTCTTTGTCAATATTGTTTCTTGGAAACTTTATTTGTGTTTTGTATATTGCTATACTGAAGAAAAGAATGAAACATAGGTGATTGGAATGGAAATAAATCATAATCAAGGATCAGAAGAAGAGGATAAGCGCCCGCTGATTGAGCAGGTTATGGTACTCGTTGAGCAAGTAGGGAAGCAAATGCAGGCAGAGGATGATGAGGAAAGCCGGTGGGCTTCAGCAGCATTGCACGAATCCGGAATTAGCTAAGATACTGAAGGAGATGACAGTCATGGAGCTTCATGTCATAGATGCGATTGGCCGTCTAGAGCCTGTAAACGGCATAACCATCTCGAAGCAGTTCGGTATCCTGAAGGGCAGCGTATCCAAAATTACGCGTAGATTAGTCGGGCGCAAGCTGCTGCAGACTGAGTTCCTCCCCAACAACAAGAAAGAAATTCTATATCGTACTACGCCTCTCGGCAAAGAGTTATTTAATCTCCATCATGCAATGCACCAGCAGATTGAGCGAAGCGCGACGCAGTTTTTGCAAAAGTACGAAAGCGGAGAATTGGAGTTCGTGATCCGTATCCTACAGGATGTGTTGGCGACGTCTTGGGTGAATCCTGATCGGAACGATAAAGACTGATTAGAGGCACATTGCCGTATCTTTGGCGATGTATGAATATCTCCTTTATGTAAGCCGTGCTGCGCCATTCTCGTATTTCCTCATTTTCATATACAGGGGGAATACATTTTCAGAGGGCTCTATTACATGGATGAACAAGAGAATGAGATAAATGGGATGGATTAATTGAAGAGATAGATTAACGAAAGCGATCAAGAAGATTTTGAAGAACATTGCCAGATAATGATCACACTCAAGCGGGGAGTTCGCATGGGCCTGTCAGGAGGGAGATGGTATAATACGAGGTAGAACAACAGGTTGAGGTGGCTATTATGGCAACGGCAATTTCCTTTTTTGCAGGTGCTGGTGGACTCGATACAGGCATTCACCAGGCAGGCTTCGATATTAAACTATCACTTGAAATAGAATCTGTATTTTGCGAGACGCTTCGGGCAAATTATCCGGATATGAATGTGGTCGAGGGCGATATTTCGGACTATTCTCGGGAACGCATCTATAGAGAGGCGGGCTTGGATGAGGGGCAGGACATTGATCTCATGTTCGGCGGCAGTCCTTGTCAATCATTCAGCACAGCGGGCAAAAGGCAGGCATTTGAAGATCCGCGCGGCAATGCGATGTTGAAGTTCGCGCAGCTGGTGGAGGAGACACGCCCCAAGGTATTTCTATTGGAAAATGTGCGCGGACTGCTGTCAGCTTCTTTGAAACATAGACCGCTGCGCCAGCGGGGAGAGGAGCATGCTCCGCTTGAGCCGGAGGAGATGCCCGGCAGTGCGCTCACACATTTGCTCCAGCATTTCCATGAATACAATGTGACCTATGAACTGCTGAAAGCAGCTGATTACGGGGTTCCTCAGTCGAGGGAGCGGGTATTCTTTGTTGGCGTACGCAAGGACTTGAGTACAACGTATGCGTTTCCTGCCAAGACACACGATGCTGAGGGCGGCGAAGGGCTGCCGAGATGGGTGACGCTTGGAGATGTTTTGCGCGACTTGAACGTAGAAGAGCACCATTACCCTCGGTATTCACCGGAAAGATTGTATTACATGCACATGATTCCGCAGGGTGGAGGCAACTGGCGAAGCTTGCCCGAGGAGTTCGTAGAACTGGCTATGGGCGGCGCCTATGAATCAGGCGGAGGCAAGGTAGGCTTCTATCGGCGCCTATGGGTCGATCGGCCAGCCCCAACGCTACTGACCTCGCCCATTCAGAAGAGTACGAATCTTGGACACCCGTATGAGGATCGTCCGATAAGCATTGAGGAATACATTGCCCTGCAAGAATTCCCGAAGGAATATCATGTAGCAGGCACATTATCTCAGCAGTATACGCAGATTGGAAATGCAGTTCCCGTCCGTCTTGCAAGAGTGCTGGGCAGTTCAATTATGCAGCTGCTTGAGCGCATTACAGAGATACAAGAGGCTAATCGAATGGAGGCAACAGCAAGCAGGTAACATGGGTTGCTAATAAGGTCTACAAGGACTTCAAGGTGCAGAGATCATTTCTGCACTTTTTTGTGCATCCATACGTGTAGAAAAATAAGTAGAATTACCTTTCGTGGTTAGGACTTTAAGAGGTTTACATGATTCATCCAATAACCCATATAGGCTGATTGACATGCATATGATACAATAGGTGAAACCAATAATTAGGAGGTCTATTCATTTGATCGGACGTAGCGGAAATCCAACACTTAATGAAGAAACGTTTGCAAATCAGGGTAACTATGAAAATCAAGAACGAATGACGATCGGCGGTACCGTCAATAAATCGTTCATGGCGCTGGCGCTGCTTGTTGGAGCGGCAGTCATATCGTGGACCATGTTCGCGAATGGATACAATATGAATCCATATTTAATAGGTGGAGTAATAGGCGGCGCGATTCTAGCACTTATTATCAGCTTTGTTCCGACAACGGCCCCGTTCCTTACGCCGATTTATGCGATAGCCAAGGGACTTTTCTTAGGTGCTATATCTGCAAGGTTCGAAGCATGGCAAGGAGGAATCACCCTTCAGGCAGTATTGCTGACAATGTGCGTATTCATGGGCATGCTGCTGGTGTACAGACTTGGACTAATCAAGGCAACAGACGGATTCCGTAAAGGTGTCATTACGGCGACAGCAGGGGTTGCCCTTGTCTACTTATTCAGCTTTATTTTAGGATTTTTCGGTATTACCATTCCTTATTTGCATGAGAGCTCGCTTATAGGCATTGGAATATCTGTCGTTATCATCATCATTGCAGCATTGAACTTCATTCTTGACTTTAATTTGATTGAAGAAGGTGCGGAACAGGGCGCTCCAAAGCATATGGAGTGGTATGGTGCATTCGGATTGCTCGTGACGCTTGTATGGCTGTACATTGAGATTATTCGTTTGCTTGCCAAGATCGCTAACCGAGATTAATAGATCTGCATGTATTTTTAAGCCATTCCTCTCTAGGGATGGCTTATTTCGTTTACTTCTGTAGAAATGAGTAGGCTGACATAAGCTGTTCACTCTTAGGCATATGGGGAGTGCTTTGCTCATTTACAGCTAATATAGGCTCCGTTTTCGTTAAATTTATCCCTCGAGTAGAGGAATTCACCCTTGTAGTGGCATCCTGTATCCCTCTACAATGTAAGCAATTAGACCTAGTAGTTATCGAGCCTGCATCACCAGCCACGAGCAGTCTCGGTACTACCGCTTATCCATTCCTATACTCACATCCAAATTTACTTTTACCCGAACAGACATTTTCCATTTTCTTATCACCGTGTAACGCAATCATCTTCTCACCTAGTTTCGTAAGCGCTTTATTTAATCGACTCTTCATTCATTTCGTAAGCGCTTTAATTATTGCCAGACCACACTTTTATATCTTCTCGGTAGCATTCGCCTACATCATGATCATATTTCATTCCACTTTTGACTCTGGCAAGGAGGTGATCGCTGCCACAATGACTGTGTAACATCCCCGTAACAATTCAAAAGAGGGTTATACCAACAACAGTCAACAAGATACAGCCTCATTTCGCTAACTCCAAGATACGCAGAAGCTTGAATGGTAGGATAGTGCCATTTTTTTAGGCTTGGACAAATTTGAACATGCGGGAGTGTTATGAGATGAAAAAAAGCTTGATGTTGTTAATGATTATCGCCTTGATGGGCATGATGGCTTTGTCTGGTTGCGGCAGTAAAGATGCGGGAAAACCGGCTGAACCAGCGAAGGAGCAGGCAACAACGACAACACCGCAGGAGCCTGCGAAGCAAGAACCTGCTAAAGAGGAGAAGGTTGAAGAATTCTCTATGGTCATTCGTCACATCAACGTTCGTGACACTGCGAAGGCGACGCTGAAGCAGCTGGAGGATGTTGTGGCGAAGACAGAACAGGATGTTCCTGGCTTGAAGTTCAAGTTGGACGGGGTAGAGGATACAGTTAACCGTGACGTGAAGCTGAAGGCGGAGATGTCTGCCGGTACACAGCCTCCGATCTTCAACCTGTTCGGTGGCGATGACACAGTGAAGTACTCTAAGGCTGGACGTTTGCTTGATTTGACTGGGATTTTGGATGAACTGGGCTTGAAGGATGCATTCTTCAACTTAAGGGAATTTACAGTGGACGGTAAAATTTATGGCCTCCCTGAGGCTGGTTATATTGAAGGCTTCTTCTACAACCAAAAACTGTTCAAGGATGCGGGCGTAGAAGTGCCTAAGACATGGGATGACTTGATCAAAGTGTGTGAAGCCTTGAAAGCAAAAGGTATTACACCAATCGCGTTGGGCTCAGGCGCAGGAGATGGCTGGGCAGCCAACATGCTTGTGAATTCTCTGTTCGTCGGCTTGGGCGGGCCAGAGCTGCAAGAAGGCTTTGCATCCGGAAAGACAAAGTGGACAGATCCAGCAATCATCGAGACATTTAAGCGTGTTCAAGACTTCAAAAATAAAGGCTACATTGACCCGAACGTACTTGGTCTCAAGTATCCACAAGGTCAAGCGAATTTCTACACTGGCAAGGCTGCGATGCTGTTCGATGGCAGCTGGGCAGCGAATGCAATTACAGGAGATACTTCTACAGTGAAGGATGTAGCTGGATTCTTCCGCATGCCGGATGTTGGCGGCCCTGGCGACGGCTTGATCAATGGTGGTTGGTCGAACGGCTATGGCTTCTCCGCTACGCTGAAGGACAATGAGCTGAAGGCTGTTAAAGCATTCATTAAAAATTTATACACGATCGAGGAACAAAAACGAAGCCTCGTTGAATCCAGCCGTATCCCTGCTATGAAGGGTGTGAGCGGTGTCGAGGGTGGTACGGAATTAGTGAAGGCGCTCGGCGAATCCCAAGGATCGGCGAAGGGTGCATTCCCGGCATTCGATGCGCTCGTACAGAAGAGCGTGAAGGTAACATTGGAGCAAACGGTACAAGAGGTTCTTGGCGGCAAGCTTACGCCTGAGAAGGCAGCTGAGCGTATGCAGCAAGCACAAGAAAAGGGAAATAAGGAAGGGAAATAATCTCGTCGTATTGCATAGTTGGGGGCCGCAGCAGCGCTGTGGTTCCCCTTTCTTATCAGGGTTGATGCGTACATGCTGGTTCGTTAGGCATTACAGCTCTGACCAGGAAGAAATAGCAGCTGCTCAGGCAGCTTCATCTATGAACGGACTCCAGCAGGTGTTTTCCTATCATTTTGTCCCGGTTATGGCCCCACGCTCACCGGATAATGGGAGATGTGAATCATGAACAAGATACTCCGGAATCGTGTCGCTTTCTTTCTGTTTGTAGTTCCGGCACTGGCACTTTACATTACGTTCTATTTAGTGCCTCTATTCAAGTCGCTTCAATATTCCGTAACGAGTTGGGACGGCATTACGGAGCCAGTCTTTAACGGATTCGATAACTTCGCCAAGGCATTGTCAGATGAGAAGTTCTGGATCGCGTTCAAGAACAATATTTATTTTGTGTCTTTCTCCGTATTCATTCAGGTACCAATTATTGTGTTCGTCTCCATATTGGTCAGCGGTGTAAGACGTATGCTTGATTTCTACAAGCTGACTGTATTTATGCCGAGTATCCTCTCAACCGCTTCGATTGCGGTTATTTGGCAGTTCATTTATTCACCCGATGCAGGTCTGCTCAATCAAATCTTGAAGGCAGCCGGCCTCGATACATGGACAAGATTGTGGCTGGGGGATGAGAATACCGCAATGCTGTCCGTGCTCGTGACCAATGCTTGGCAATGGACGGGATTCTACATTGTCCTTGTGTTGGCGGGCATATTCGCGATTCCGAAGGAAATGTTGGAGGCCGGAGAAATAGACGGTGCGGTCGGCTGGCGCAAGGCATGGCTGCTAACCATTCCGCTCATTCGCCCTGTCATTGTAGTAACGATGCTGCTCTCCATCACGGGTGCCATGAAGGCGCTGGATATTGTACTCATCATGACTAATGGCGGTCCATTCGGCAGCTCTGAAGTTATGGCGACGTACATGTATCAGCAGGCATATGCGCTTGGTGACTTCGGTTATGCGAATGCCATAGCGATCATCATTACGGTATTTACCGCAATTCTCTCGCTCATTTACCATATCATTAACAAGAAGACGTCGAAGGAGGCGGAATACTAATGAGGGCTTATCGATCCAAGCGTATTCTGTCTCATGTCGTGCTTCTCATCTACGTAGTCATCGTTATTTTCCCTATATTGTTCGTTGTGCTCTCTTCCTTTAAGGACAATACAGAGATCTTCAATAATCCTTGGGGATTGCCAGCGAAGTTAAGCTGGGACAATTATGATAATGCCTTGTCGAGTGCACATATAGGCCGATACTTCGTGAACAGCTTATACATTAGCGTGATCGCGACGACCGCGACCATACTTCTCTCTACAGCGATTGCTTATGCAGTTACACGGATGAGGTTCCCGTCTCTAAGCAAGCTCGTAATGGGGCTCCTGCTACTGTCGATCCTCATTCCACCCGCATCGCTGCTTATACCGCTGTATATGATGATTAAGGACTTCGGCATCTACAACACACCGTTCGCCCTGATGATTCCGTATGCGGCATTCGGCATCCCGTTAACGACATTCGTCATCGCTGCCTTCCTTAAGTCGATTCCGACAGAGCTTGAAGAAGCAGGGGTTATGGATGGACTGTCCACTTACGGATTGCTGCGCCGTATCATTATTCCATTGACGATGCCAACTCTTGTCACAGTCTTTATCCTGAATTTCATCAGCCACTGGAACGAGTACATTATGGCGAACCTGTTCCTGTCTGATCAGGAGCTGCGTACACTGCCGGTTGCAGTCGTATCCTTTGCCGACAAGTTCAATATGAACTATGGGGCACTTACTGCGGCAATTACGATCAGCGTCGTGCCTGTCATTGTCATTTATGGTGTTCTGCAAAAGCAAATTATTGAAGGTGTGACAGCAGGAAGCGTTAAGGGGTAAGCAATTTAGGAAATAGCTAGAATTGGGGAATAGGGCTGTCTTCTAGTCATAGAGGGCAGCCTTTGTCATGTTGGATAGAGGAAGTGGATTGCATACAATTGTGCTTGTTCGTCATCGCATATCGGTTTCAGTACCTTGAAAGGGATGTTTTGGGGAAGGAGGATGCCCTCTTCCCATACGCGAGAAGGCCTACCCATGAGAGCAGGCCTTTGTTCGACGGAGGATGATACGAGGGTGAATAGGCGTGATTAGATGATGGATAGAGAACCGCTTCTAATCAAGTTCAATGTGGGGGAACCTTCTGTAAGCACAAGCTTCTCTTCCGCATCACGCGCTTCTTGCTTGGGCTCGACAACATATCGATAGTTTACGGCATGTTCAAGCAGATACGGCTCTTCTCCATTCACGTAATCGAGATAGCGTGCACGCAAATTCGTAGTCTGTTCCACGTAGATGACTTTGTACATCCGATTATCCAACTGCTTAGTCAGGAAAACGAATATGCCGATTTCTTCAGGGATAAGCTCCGCTGATTCAGGGGTAAATGGCAGTACTCGCGACCAATCCGCCATCTTCATCGCCTCCATTTCGTTTCAAATAATTCAATATGGTCAATATGGCGTGTAAACAAGGCCGTCTGCAGATACCCTCAGGCCTAGCTCAGAATTGATAGCACAAATAGCTGAGCAGTCCCGCATATTCACGGTAGATGACCTTAGCCTCGCGTTCTGGTTCTCCGCTTCCTAGTGCGATCAGGATCGGAACGAAATGCTCCGGTGTAGGCACAGCAAGCTTCGCGTGGGGAGCGTCTTCGGAATAGTTGAATAGAGCATCATAGTTCTTGCGTTCAATGTTGTCGATCAGCCAATCGTCGAATTCCAGCGCCCACGATTCTGTTACGTCACTATGCAGGCTCAGATTATGAACGGTCACGCCGCTTCCGATAATGAGCACACCTTCATGCTGCAGCTCCCGAATGGCACGGCCAATCAAGAATTGATCCTTGGCGCTCAGATTCGGATTCACTGACAACTGTACGACAGGAGTGGAAGCGTTCGGATCGAACTGCTTGAGCAAGGACCATGTTCCATGGTCAAGGCCTCGCTCGGCATCCAGATCACTCTGGATATCGTGTTGGTTGAATAGATTGTGGATGCGGATAGCCAGCTCTTTATTTCCCTTAGCAGGATACTGCACAGCAAACATCTCATCCATCCACCACGGACCGAAGTCATGAATGGTGTGGTAGGTATCGTCCGTGTACGTTATTCGCGTGCTGGATTCGACCTCCCAATGCGCAGTGAATACGACGAAGGCAGTTGGCTTTACAGGCAAATCCTTGGCAAATTGGGCTAAAAAACGGGTATAGTCATTCTCCTGAATGGCGATGAGCGGCGATCCATGTGCAAGAAATAATACAGGCGCCGAAGTCGTTGTAGCGGTGGACATGATTCACACACCTTCCTTTTTTTATATCTCTTAGCGTTAAATCACATAATCGGCAGGTCGGCTGACACGGGAGAGGAACTGCTTCGTCCGCTCGTGCTTCGCAGCTCTGAAGATTTCCTTCGATGTTCCTTCTTCCACGATCGAACCCTGATCGAAGAAGATCACTTTATCTGCAATTTCCTGAACAAACCCCATCTCATGAGACACGATAATCATCGTCCGTCCTTCCTTGGCAGCTGACCGAATAACGGCAAGCACTTAGCCAACCATCTCCGGATCAAGTGCAGAGGTTGGCTCATCGAGCAGAATTACCTTCGGTTGAAGGGCGAGTGCCCGGGCAATGCCCACACGCTGCTGCTGACCGCCTGATAGCTCGCGAGGGTAGTAGTCTTTCCGATCCTGAAGTCCGACTCGATCCAAGTAGCTGCTTGCGATGTCATGGGCTTGCTGTGTCTTCATTCCTTGTACCGTCACGAGACCTTCCATAACATTTTCAAGAGCTGTCTTGTACTTCAGTAAATGGAACTGCTGAAATACCATTGCGGTATTGCGGCGCAAGTACAGAATGTCGCGCTTCGTCGCCTTGGACATATTAAGCTCGTAGTCGCCTAGTGCAATTGAGCCCGCTTGCGGTGTCTCCAGGAAGTTCAGGCAGCGAAGCAGTGTAGACTTGCCTGAGCCTGAAGGGCCGATGATGGCGACAACCTGACCTTCTTCAACCGTCAGATCCACATGGTGCAGCACGACATGTTTACCGAATGTTTTGTGTAAGCCTTGGATTCGGATCATCAGCAGCCACCCTCCTCTCGTTAACCTTCAGCCGCTTCTCCCAGCGCGCAATTAGGCGCTCTAACACAATTGTCACGAGCCAGTAAATGATTGCAAGCGACACATACACTTCGAAGAAGCGGAAATTGCGGGAAGCCATCAGCTTGCCTGCGGCTGTCATCTCCACAACCGAGCATACAAAGGCAAGTGAAGTGCCCTTAATCAACCCGAGCAGAGAATTGCCGAGGGTTGGCAGTGCAACGACGAGCGCTTCGGGCAAAATGATGCGGCGCAGAACCTGCGTTGTCGTCATTCCCATAGAATATCCGGCTTCAATGCCACCCTTATCGACAGATTGGATTGCAGC
This sequence comes from Paenibacillus sp. KS1, assembly GCF_001680695.1. Classification (NCBI taxonomy): domain Bacteria; kingdom Bacillati; phylum Bacillota; class Bacilli; order Caryophanales; family Paenibacillaceae; genus Paenibacillus; species Paenibacillus sp. KS1. The sequence continues at coordinate 48,990 of NZ_MAIS01000012.1, forward strand.
CCGAATACTCTCTGAGTTGTAGGCTCCTTCATTCAAGGCAAAGGTGACGAGCACGAAGATCATCGGTGGAATATGGTTCGTATTGTAGTCCGTCCCGTAATAATAATTGATATACTGCATAGCCATCGGAACCGCATAGAAGGCCAGATAGAGCTGAACGATAATCGGTGTCCCTCTCATGAAGGAGACATAGAATGCCGCGAGAGAGCGGAGCACGGGAATTTGCTTAATCTTGATAAGCGCCGTTGCGAGACCGATCAGCAGGCTAAGGAGCATGGATGCAAAGGCGATTCCTAGCGTGATCGGCAAGTAGGCAAGCAGTTCAGGAATTTGACTGAACACGAGTTCTACATCAAATAAATTGGGCATCGCACATCACTTCTTTATGGATATTTGGAATGGAGCCGGGCTTAATTATCTCGTATAGTCGGCTCCTAAATATTGAATGGACAGCTCCTTCAGCTTGCCATTGTCCAGCAGAGTGCGCAGCGCACCATCGAATGCATCACGAATGGCAGGGCCGTCGCCTGTTTTGCTGAATATGAAATAGGCTTTCGGGTTTTGAATCTTTTCGATTTCTTCCTTAGGAAGCTCTACGGTATCGAGCGCAATGCCGTATTCCTTCTCAATGTCTCTCAGCATGACTTTCTCCGCAAAGGTGAAATCGGCTGCACCATTGGCAATGTCTTGATAGGTTTTGATCTGATCTTGATCGGTGTAAGCAGGTTTGATCTCTTTGTCCGGATGCTCCTTGTTGAATTGTTCGACAAACAACTGCTCGAATCCACCGCCAGGGCTGATGGGGATCGTTTTTCCTGAAAGATCATTAATGGATGCAATGTCTGTACGGCCTTTCTTCACCACTACCACGGTGCGATTGAAGTAGTAGTATTCGTTGCCGAACAGATATTTCTCTTCGCGTTCCGGCTTCTTGGTGATGTTATTGGCGCCAATTTGATATCGTCCAGAGTCGATGCCAGCGAATATGCTTGGGAACTCAGTTTTCTCAAACTGAATGTCATATTGCGGCAGCAGCTTGTCAATTTCCGTCCAGACAGCAATGTCGTAGCCATCTAGGTTGTTGTTCTGATCCACATACACATAAGGCTTCGGTCCGCCGCTCGTGCCGACTAGCAAGGTCTTGACCTTCTGCTCGCTGGTAGATGATGCTTGATCGGCTGCCTTGCTGCATCCTGTGGCGATCACGGTGAGTGCCACTGCAGCTGTGAAGGTCAGTGCCCAGAGTATTCTTTTCTTCTTGTTCATATTCGGCGTTCCTCCCTCGATTTCTATATCCGAGTAATTCTATATGATTATTTGTTTGCCATCATACGGGATAATGGGGTGTAAATATAGTAAAAATCGGAACAGATCTAAAATTGTCGATGAGGACGAGGGCTTCAGATGTGAGGGATAACGAGGAGGGAATGGGAGACGAGGATTGACAGCACACCGAAGTTTTGATTTTAATAAGATTAATCCGATGGGAAAAATATAAATTATTATGGGGGTGATCGTTGTCATGAGTGAACTGCCTGACAGCATAGGATATTTCCCTCACCAGCCATCCTTTGAGCAGAAGCAGATGAACTATTTCGATAATCGGCTGTCGGCTTACCCCAAACCGATGGGGATTCAGTATTATACGTTTTCACTGAATGAAGCAAGCAGCCATTCGATGATGATACTGCCGGATGGAAGTATTGATATTATGATTTGCTGTGATCAGGATCGCCCAAGCGCTAACGTATGCGGAACAGTGACTTCAGGCAAGCAAGGCGGGTTCCGCCAAGGGAACTGTGATGTGTTTGCGATTCGCTTCTTCCCCGGCTATGGCAGGCATGTGCTTCGCTATCCCGCCCATGAGTTCACTGATCGCGAGATCCCACTAGCTGATGTGATCCGCAATTCCTCCATACTGCTGGAGCAAATTGCGGCAGCGAACAATATGCCAGCAAGAATCGCGATATTCGAATCGTTCTATCGCCAGCTTATCCAAGGGGAGGACGAGACACCGCCCTGGCTGAAGCATGTAACGGAGCAAATCATTAGCAGCAGCGGATCGCGAAGTATGTCCGATTTATCGCAGCATACAGGGTATTCGTCACGATATATTGCGAAGGTATTCCAGGAATATGTAGGCATGTCCCCGAAGCTGTTCAGCCGTATCGTGCGCTTTCAGTATGTATTGGATTCATTGCTGCGTTCGAACTATGAGGGGGTAATGGAGGAGATGACGGAGCTGGGGTATTACGACCAGAATCATTTCATTAAGGAGTTCAAGGAATTCAGTTCGTTTACGCCTAAAAAGTACATGGAACAGCTATGAGTTCATCCGCCGCATCAATCACCCGATAGTTCGAATAGGAATAAGCCAAGACGGAAGATTAGATATTCTGTTCTTCATGCACGGTACTTGGATATATAAAAAGCCCCTCTAACTCGTTGAAGGAGTAGGAGGGGCATAACACGTATACTACTTTTTCAATAATAAATAGACGAAATACGGTGCACCAATCAGTGCGACGACGATGCCGACCGGAATACCATCAGGCTCCAACACGTTGCGTCCAATCGTATCCGCCACCAGCAGCATCCAGCCGCCTAGCAGTATCGCTACCGGAAGGAACAGCTGGTGCCTTGGGCCGACCAATGCTCTGGCAATATGCGGCGCCATCAATCCAATGAAGGCGATTCCGCCAGTCACGGAGACGGCTGCGGCAGCTAGTGCAACGGCAGCAATCAGCAATGTCAGTCGTTCCTTCTCGATGGATACGCCTACTCCGATTGCGACAGGCTCATTGAGTGCCAGCAGGTTCAGACGATTCGCTTTATATAAGGTATAGGGGATCAATACAACCAACCAAGGCAGTATCGCCCAGATAAATGGCCAATCTGCACCCCAGACATTCCCCGCAAGCCACTTCGAGATGAAATCAACCTTGGCTCGTTCCGACGAGGAGATAAGTACGATCATCGTTCCTGACAATGCCATGGAGAAACCGACACCAGTCAGCACCAGCCGTACAGGCTGCAGCCCTGAAGTCCGTTGATACGAAAATAGATAGATAAGAGCTGCTGTAAGCACAGCCCCGATAAAGGCGACAAGAGGCAGCATGTATGCGAATGAGCCCATGTCTATGGGAACGAACAGGAAGAACACCGAAATAGATACACCGGCCCCAGCATTAATTCCAAGTATTCCGGGATCGGCGAGATCATTGCGAGTCACACCCTGCAGAATGGCTCCTGATAAAGCCAGAGCCATGCCGGATAGAAGTGTAATCAGGATGCGAGGCATTCGGATAGAGAACAGCACGAAATCCTCCTTGAACGTCCCCTGCCCAAGCAGGGTAGGGAGCAGCCGATCATAGGACAATGATGAGTATCCGAGACCCATTCCGACGATGATGGTTAGCAGAATAAGCCCGAGCAGCAATACGAGAATAAGCCGCTGCTTTCTCAACAGAGAGGGTAAGATCATGAGAATGCTTTGCCTCCTTTATGTACAATGAACAGGAAGAAGGGCAGACCCAGCATGGCAACGATGGCTGCTACAGGTGTCTCGTACGGGCTATTGATTGTTCGTCCAAGCGTATCGGCAAGCAGCATGAAGGTAGCGCCCGTAAAGATGGACATTGGCAATATAAATCGATAATCCGTGCCTACCATAGCTCGTACAATATGAGGAATCATGAGTCCGATAAAGGCCATATTGCCAACAAGTGCTACAGATGCGCCGGCAAGCAGAACGATGACGATAAATAGGATGATCTTCACCATGAGTGTTTTCTGGCCTAATCCCACAGCGACCTCTTCATTCAGGCTTAGGATGGTCAGCTGTCTAGAGAAGCCAATGGCAATCAAGATGCCGCCGAGGACCACAGGAACGATAATTTGAAGCTGACTCCAATTGGTACCGATAAGGCCGCCTGCAGTCCATAAGGAAATTTCCCGAGATATCTTAAAATAAAGCCCTGTTCCTTCCGCTACCGCGACAAGGAAAGCAGTGACGGCAGCACCAGCCAGCACGATACGAAGCGGGGAGAATCCCCCCTTCTTCATTGCACCGATGCCGAATACGATAAATGCACCAACCGCTGCACCAATGAAGCAAGCAATCGTAATCGCATAATAGTTGGCGCCAGGAATCAATGCCAGTGTAATGGCCAGCGCTGCATTGGCACCAGCAGTAAGCCCGAGCAGGCCAGGATCAGCAAGCGGATTGCGTGTCATGCCCTGCATAATCGCACCTGCTACAGCTAGGGCGGCACCGACGACCATCGCGCCTATTTCGCGTGGAAGACGGATATCTCGTAAAACGGAAATGTTGTCACTTGCAGCATTCGACGTAAGGGCAAGCCACACATCGCGCAGCGAAGTGTCAGCGGCGCCGAATACCATTGCCACGACGAACATTCCTGCACATAAGAGGATTCCGACAATTAATTTGCCTATAAACGGAATCGTACGTTGATTCGAGTTCACCATGCATAATGTCCCTTTCTCATAATGGTGCTTAGAATACAGGAAAAGGAATTCTTAAAAATAAGAATTCCTTCTCCAGACGTTACTTGCTTGCCGCGAAATCTTTAATGAATGTCTCCAATTGGAAGTCCAATGTGAGCGGGTCATTGAAATAGAATTCATTCATATTAACCTCGAACACGCGATTGTTCTTCACGGCAGGGATATTTTTATACGATTCCGTTTCTTGGAATGAGTTATCGCCAACTATGTTTCTACTGAGAATGACATAGTCGCCTGCGAATTGCGGAAGAACCTCAGTAGAGAGTGCGAAGTAGCCAGGTCCCAACGCTTTTTCTTTGACTTTTTCCGGCATGTTCAGCTTCATCTCTTGGTACAGAATTTCCGTTCCACGGCCCCAGTTGTTGCCGTACACATACAATTGCTTATTGAAATTCTCGATAACCGAGACAGTTGCATTTTCACCGATTTTGGCTTTAATGTCTTTGCCAGCTTGTTCAGCGCGCTTCTTGAAGTCGTCGATCCAAGCCTTCGCTTCAGCTTCTTTGTTCAAAAGCTTGCCGATCTCCAGATGCTGTGTTAAATAATCGACCTTGCCGTAAGTGAATGTAACGGTAGGGGCAATTTGGTTCAGCTTGTCAATATTTTTAATGCCCGACAAACCAATGATCAAATCCGGATTGAGTTCAATAATTTTCTCCAGGTTCTCATCAGACACTTCAGCAACATCTTTCAATTTCGATTCAAAGCGAGGGTTCTGCTTCGCCCATGTATCTACACCGACTAGATTCACGTTCAGTGCCATGACATTCCCTGCGAAGGAAGATAATACGACAACACGCTTCGGATCAGCAGGCACCTTCACTGGCCCATTTTCTGCCTGATATGTAATCGTGTCAGATTTGCTTTCTTTGTTCTCTGCTGCATCTTTCTTCGGCTCGGCAGCAGGGCTTGTGCAGGCGCTAATTGCGAGCACGAATATGAGCATAAAGGGGATGAACCACTTCTTCATGATGCTGTTGCTCCTTTAATTAAGTTATATGTGATACACATCGGCTTGTTCGTTCGAGGATCCCGTCCGATTTCAGCATCGATTTGAAACACCTTTTTCAGTACATCTGAGGTCATAACCTCTTCACAATCGCCAGCCTTAACGATCTCGCCGTTCTTCATTGCGATGATGTAGTCGGCGAATCGTGCTGCTTGGTTCAGATCATGGAGAACCATGACAATGGTACGCTCCTGCTCATCATTCAGGCGCTGCAGCAGCTCCAATACTTCAAGCTGATGAGCCATGTCCAAATACGTTGTCGGTTCATCGAGGAAAATGATTTCTGTCTCTTGAGCAAGTGCCATGGCAATCCAGACACGCTGGCGCTGACCACCGGAGAGGGCGTCTACAGGGCGATATTTGAAATCAATCGTTCCTGTCACTTCCAATGCCCAGTCGATGACCTCGATATCCCTCTTCGTTAAGCGTCCGAAGCCGCGCTGATAAGGGAATCGCCCATAAGAGACAAGCTCGCCAACCGTTAACCCGCTTGCACTTTCCGGGGTTTGGGGCAGAATAGCCATCTTCTTGGCCAGCAGCTTCGTATTTTCTCTGGCAATGTTCTCACCGTCGAGGATGACATTCCCGGATTGGTGGGGAATAATGCGAGTAATTGCTTTGAGCAGTGTAGATTTACCGCAGCCATTGGAGCCAATGATCGTTGTGATCTTTTTATCGGGAATAGGTACACTTAGATTTTTGACAATTAAGCGTTCACCGTAACCAATGCTTAAATCATCTGTATATAGGCGAGCCATGCTTCAACCTCCATTTATGGAAACCAACCACCGTTATCGACATTAATTGATAATGATTATCAAGATCATTTCTTTCCATAATATAAATTCCAGCATATCGGATGTCAATAGTAATTTTTGTTGTAAAAGGGTAATGAATCGGATATCATTGATAATGATAATCAATACCAACGAGTTTCTGAGGAGTGAAAGGGAAATGGATCAGGAACAATTATTTGATGTGACGGTCATTGGAGGAGGCCCAGCAGGGCTGTACTCTGCTTTTTATAGTGGACTTCGTGAAATGAAAACAAAGCTGATCGAGTATCAGCCGCAGCTTGGCGGCAAGGTGCATGTATATCCAGAGAAAATGATCTGGGATGTCGGTGGACTAACACCTCTCACTGGAGCACAGTTAATTAAGCAAATGGTGGCGCAGGGTTTGACGTTTGACCCTGAGGTTGTGCTTAATGAGAAGGTAGAATCGATTGCTCGCAACGAGGATGGCATTTTCGTTCTGGAGGCAGCCTCCGGTCAGAAGCATTACTCCAAGACGGTCATCGTGGCAGTCGGGGGCGGGATTTTGAACCCGACCAAGCTTGATATTGAGGGTGCGGAGCGCTTCGAAGTATCGAATTTGAATTATACGGTGAAATCACTCCGAAAGTTTAAAGATAAGGTCGTGGTCATTTCGGGTGGCGGAAATTCTGCCATTGACTGGGCGAACGAGCTGCAGCCTGTTGCGAAGAAGGTATACTTGACTTATCGGAAAGATAAGGAGTCTTTGTCTGGTCACGAGGCAACGATTACGCAGCTGATGAACAGCTCTATTGAATGCTTCTTCAATACTTCCATTACGAAGCTGATTGCAGCGGACAACCATGAGACAATTGAGCGAGTAGAACTGACCAATCAAGCGACAGGCGAGAAGGCAGTATTGCCGATTGACGAAGTGATTATTAATCACGGCTATGAGCGGGATTCGAGCCTCATTGGCAACAGTGCATTGAAGATTGAGCAGGTAGAGGATTTCTATGTGGCTGGCAATGCCAGCAGTGAATCTTCGATTCCTGGGCTGTACGCAGCAGGGGATATTTTGCATCATGACGGGAAGCTGCACTTAATTGCAGGTGCCTTCCAAGATGCGGCCAATGCGGTGAACAAGGCGAAGCAATTCATTCAGCCGGATGCAAATAGCTGGGGAATGGTATCTTCCCACAACGATGTGTTCAAGGAGCGCAACCGTGAACTGGTGAAGCAGATGATGAATTCTTAAGAAATAAGTATAGGACGCCACGGCTTGCTGCTGCAAGCTATGGGCGTCCCTTTTTGTTCTATATTGGGATATCAATCTTTCAGCTTATTATAAGTGTGTGGATTCTATTTTGCAGGATTATATCTAAGGGATATGATTAAGACTTAACTGCCTGAGGCGAACAAACTCTAGAATTTGTACCAACTCACGGAAATGTTGATTAGAGGTACGGTGGTACTGCGTTTGAATATGGAAGGGATCATGAACCGTTATTTCCTTCGGTGTTCCATTTGGGTGATAGTGGGCATGGAATTTTATAATCAACTGCTGATTATGCGCATACCAGTCATACCAATATAATTCGATGTCATTCCCAGCATCGTTTATTATTTCGGTACAGTACATTTTCGATAAATCATGAAAAAGAATTACTTTACGGATTGTGCGTTTATCGCTATATGGGACACCTACAACATTTCGAATCTCCAAAATAATATCTGAGAAGTTTTGTTCGATAAAAAAATAGTTACTCCTCGGAATTCCTAGGCTCAAGGTTCATCCTCCCCAAAAAGTGTTTCCAAACTTGAGCGTCGGATTGTTCTTCAGGTGATAAATTACTTTTTGCGCCGAGCGTTTGTTCGAATTTCCCTTTATACTTCGTTTCATATATTTCAATTTGACGAGAGTAGTAGGATAGAGAATTTTCTTCGGGAGCTGAGGTCACGAGTTGTTGCTCGCTCTCCCACATATGTACAATATCGCAGACAAGTAGTCTTTTCCCAGCTGGTGTTATATATATCGTGTCTGCGGAAATATGATTGCGTTTGTTATCTCCAGCCAGATCTACACCTTCGAAGCGTTTCTGTTTGATCCAATTATGAATAGTGACCATGCTAACCCCAAAAAATGTAGCCAGCTCTTTGGTCGTATATTCTTTGGCATACCTTGTTGGAGACGAGATGGGTTCAGGTGAGTCAGTGGCAGAATTGGAATTACACGCCTGTAAAAGGGCGTGGTGCAGCAATACGGAGAATTTCTCTTGAAAAACCTCTGTGTTGTCGAAAATAGACTCATCGAAGGAATCAATAATAGGTTCATTATTCTTTAATGCATGTGCGAGAACTTTAAATAGCAGTACACTATTTTCGTAAGTGTTCATTTCTAGTAATTCGACGGCGATTTCACGGCATTTCATATCAAATATTTTCTTCTCCGCATATGTTATCGACATTAGCATCACCTCACACCTCCATCATATCCCATTACTTACCATGTATCAATTATTCTGATAATATTTCTTTAAGAAACTTAAACTTAGTTAAATCTTATTAATCATTATTACGCATTATTCATCGATTCAACCCTGCTATTAAAGATACCACTATTCAAAAGGATTGACGGATACATTTCATAGGCGTACAATCAGTTAAAATTTCAGGGGGGGATGGCATGTTGGAATCATGGAGCACAGCGGATGACTTGGTAAATAACCCTTATTTTCAACGGGACGAGGTGCCGTTCAATCTGCTGTACCGCATTTGCGAGCTGGATGGGGCAACTTGTCTCAAGTCGAAGGATGGAATGATGATTTACGCGCAGTCCCCCGGACAAAATGGATAGTTATGGACGTCTGTGGAGCTTCGCGACTCGGAACATGACGAGCGTTTGAGGGAGCTTGCAGCAGTGATTGAACTGCATGATCTGCCTGGGATTACGGGATTGCCGCACACAGTGGAACGATTCGCCAAGCTGTATGCGAATGCAAGACAGCTGCACTATGACACCCACATGGGGATGGAATCGTATTGCTGTCCAAAAGTGCTCAAGCCACAGCATGTAGGCGGAACAATGGAAAAGGCCTTGGGAAATCGTACGGGTATCGTGGCTTCGTTTTTGGCAGGATTCTCGGAAAGTGCATATGGAGTAACCGTCACGCCTGAGAGCCAATTGTCGGCGGCTGAAGGATTGATTGGTCAAGGGGATCTATATTTCTGGATGGTCGATGGTCGGCCGGAATCGATGGCAAATATTGCGCACCGATCGCCACGCCATGGACGGATTAATGCGGTCTATACGCCGCCTGCATCACGGAAACAGGGCTATGCAAGTGCCCTTGTAGCGGAGGTATGTGAGCTGCTGCATAGAGAGTCCCTGCAGCCGATGCTGTATGCGGACATGACTAATCCCGACTCCAATAAGGTTTACCAGCAAATTGGGTTTGTGGACAGCGGCAAAGTGACAGACATTAGATTTAATAGAGGGTAAGCACAACAGGGGCAATCATTAATGCATTTATGATGTACCGAAGAACTGAAGCATTGAAGCTATCAGGCAAGCGTGCCTATAATACATAAGAAGGGAAGCCTTCGGCAGTTCAATCTGATCCGAAGGCTTCTTATTGTTTGCGTAAAGCATACAGCTAGTTGATTAGTCGAGCGCTTGTACCAAGCTTGCACCGAATTGTGCGGCGCCATCCGGGCCGTCGGCGGTAATAATGTCATCATGGGCAACCACATGCTGGGCGATATACGTAACATGATTCGCTTTCAATTGATCAATTTGGATATCAAGCGGGTAGCATGTTGCTTCTCTGTCTGCAAGCAGTCCAGTACGGGCAACCGTAACAGCGCCTGCGCAAATGCCAGATACAAGCACACGATCCTGATGCGCCTGCTTCAAGTATTGCTGGAGCTCCTTGTTATCCCATAGATAATCATTCGTTCCAGAGCCACCGATTACAGCTACGACGTCATAGTCGGCAGCAGACACATCGGAGAAGATGACTTCTGCCGTGGCTTTCCCTTGGAAGTCGCCTGTGATCTCACCGGTTATGGTGCTGGCAATGGTGACGTTCACTCCTGCCTGCTCCAAGGCAGCTTTTGGCTGGAACAGCTCGTCTTCATTAAATCGTTCAGGTGGTATAATAAATAAAGCTTTTTTATTCATAAAATATGGCCTCCTATTCGTGGTACACAGTTAAGTTGGTGCCAGGTACATGCTGCAGCATGTACGGAATCACTTCTGAATATGAAGTGGATTTGATATTGCGATCATCGCTGTAAGATGTGTCTTATTGTACCGACACCTTTCTATGCTGTGAAGAATGCACTTTTTTGTGCGGAGGTTACCTATAGGTTACTTATTGAAGAAATGAGGAGTTTTGAAATCGATGTCAGATACATTGCGAGAAGAAATAAAGAAGAAAATCGTGAACGGTGATTTTAACTGTGAGAAGGAGTTGACGTTGTCCATTATCAGTGGAAAGTGGAAGGTCGTCATTCTCTGGCACTTGGGTGTTGAAGGGCCGCATCGCTTCAGTGATCTCCAACGTTTGTTCCCGAAGGTATCCCATAAAATATTGACCAACCAGCTGCGCGAGCTGATGGAGGATGGAATTGTGCATCGTGAGGTATATCCAGAGGTGCCGCCCAAGGTTGAGTATTCCATGACGGAGCTTGGCATGACGCTGCTGCCTCTCGTGGAAATGATGTATGAGTGGGGAAAAATGCGAATGGATCAAATCAAGCAGGGGCTGGGTATTGCCCATGAGGGCTGTTCGCATGAACAATGCAAGGAGCGGTTCGACTGAATCAGATAGAAGCGTTTGGCCATCGTGGGCTAAAAGCTATCCAATCACCAACGCAAAAATGACACTATTTTAGTGTCATTTTTACCTTTATGCGTTTTTTTCGAGCTGAGGAAACCCCGCGTTCTATAAGTACTGCTGCCAGAACTCCATCATCTTCGTCCAGGCGTCGCGTTCAGCGTGCGCTACATCCCGGAGCTCGACTTGCGGGGATAAGCTGACCGGTGGCAGGTTCGGGATGTGAAAAGAGTGGCCGCCATTCGGATAACGAAGGTGGAACGTCTCATAAGGATACGATTCGCGCTGTAAGATTTGCATGGCCTCCGCGGACATTTCCGACGTTGTTCCTAATTCGTCTTTATCACCGGAGATAAGCAGCAGATGGCATTTCATCCGCTCAACGGGGATTTGCGATTTTTGCTTTGCTTCTGTATTCTCAAATGCCCGATTATGAATATCTCTCAGCTTGGATTTATCGAAATTCATGGCAGTCTCGTAATCATCTGGATACGGGAGGAAATCGAGTGGCTTGCCTTGATACGACCAAGAAGAGCTCTTCTCAGAAGAGCCGATACGAATTCCTTGCAGCACATACAGCGATGGTGCGAATGCAACTACCGCCTTCAGTTCCTCTGGGAACGTGGCGCCAAGCAACAGCACCAGTTCTCCTCCCTTGGAGATGCCGGCTGCGCCGATGCGATTCTCATCGATTTCCTTCCGAGCCTGAAGCCATCGAATGCACTCCGCAAATGTCTCCAACGGAATGTTAGTCAATTCTCTTGATAGACCATAATGTCCGTAAAAATCGAAGTAAGCGACGGCTACCGCTGCAATCCCTCTTGCTGCAAGCAATGCCGCAACCTGTTCCGACCAGAAGAAACCGCCTCCCGATCCGCCGACGACAATGACGGCAGGCAGATTCGAACACTGGCCAGGGAAGAAGTACTTCCCGACGAAGCCTTCGTTGATTTCTTCTACTTGAACCTGATCGGATACGTACTTGGTGGTGAAGGTGGTTTGATCAAGCAAATGACTGTCGTCGTACAGCGATATGGTGATCGTTTGCGGCGATATGTTCATTTTCATGAAATAGGGAATGGAATTCGGATTATCGTAAGAAAGCTCACCTGTATCCATTTGCAGTTGCATCGACCAGAGCACGCCGCCAGCATCTACGCCTTGGTATGTTCCCGATTCCGGTGCTTGCTTTGACGTATCGATCGCCCCATGGATGTCGGCTGTAAATACAGCTTCAGAAAGCCACTTCCGCTCCATATCGTCGGGCATTGCAGCAGCTACCTTATACCGACTTCCGGCCTGCAGTCCGTTGACGCGAATGGCTATAGGTTCATCTGCCAGCTCTGTTGCTCTTACCATTTCAATGGTTGGCTTCAACATACATCAATCCCTCCATATGATAGTTGAAAATATCACTTTGCAACCGTTCCTGTCATTTTCTTTGCCATTAGAACTTACTTGGAGTTTCCTTTGTTAGAGAATCGGAGGCGGGATCTATGGGCATTCGCTCTACGCTTTCTCGCAATTTTCGGAGGAACCGCAGCTGAACTTCGTAATGCTCATACATATTTTCGAACGTTAGCAAGATGTATTCTTGAATCGAAGCCGCCTTCTCCTTCTCGACTTGGCCGGCCTTCATATCAGCTAGCTCCTGCTTCAGTAGCTGAATCTGCGCGTCAATGGCTGTAGTCGTTTCCTCTTTAGGCAATAAGTGCAGGAAGGAAACCGCTGTATACAGCGTGGTTGGCAGTTGAACGGAAGATAGTGCGAATGACTCCTTTAGCAAGCGAAGGAATTCCGTTCTGCCTTCTGGGGTAATGCCGTACGTAGCTTTTGTGCGATTCCCTGTCTGTTCTACATTTTCCACGCGAACGAGAGCTTCGCCCTCCATTTTCTTTAGCGCATGATAAATGGAGCCAGGGAGGATTCCCGCCCACTGGTCAGTCCTCGACTGCTGCAAAAACGATTGAATTTCATAGCCGGACATCGATCTCATCATCAATAATCCGAGTACCATTAAGCGGGTCATGTCATGATCTCCTTTTTCAATAGTCAACGTTGAGTATTCATTGTTGATTATAAGATAGCACGGCTTTCCAATCATTGTAAAGGGGGGTTATGGAAATAAATTCAGAGGATCTTTTTGCGCTCTTATGATGGAGGGAGCAATGATCGTGTGATCTAGATCATGTTGATTTTTCCATGCAGAGTGTTTACAATAGGTGGAAATCACGATGATAAGGAGTGGGAGTATGAATTGGAAGCCGAAGACGAACCGTTCATTCGCGAGTTCAATTTCATATTTCCATCCCATAAGAACACTAAGGCATTCGCTGCTTTAGTGTTTTTTTATTTTGCCAATTTCTACGGAGGTGTGGGGATGACGAGATACAAGCGAGTTATGATTAAACTTAGCGGCGGTGCTGTTGCAGGAAGCAGTGAATTCGGCTTTGCTCCTGACAGACTAGAGCATATTGCTAGTGAAGTGATGTCCGTCGTGGAGCTGGGTGTCGAGGTGTCGATCGTCATTGGGGGAGGAAATATATTTCGTGGAAATATGGCGGAAAGTTGGGGGATTGAGCGCGCAGAGGCCGATAATATCGGGACGCTTGCGACCGTAATCAACAGTCTCATGCTTCGAGGCGTACTGAAGGCGAAGACCGATAAGGAGGTTCGCGTCATGACCGCCGTGCCGGTTACTTCTGTTGCAGAGCCGTATATTCGCTTGCGAGCGATTCACCATTTGGAGAAGGGGTATATCGTCATATTTGCAGGGGGCAATGGCCAGCCTTATGTCACCACCGATTATCCCTCCGTGCAGCGGGCAATTGAGGTGAATTGCGACGCTCTGCTCGTGGCGAAGCAAGGCGTTGACGGTGTGCTTGAGGCGGATCCGAGAACGAACAAGGATGCGAGAAAGTTCGCCTCTCTCCATTACAACGATGTAATCCAGCATAATTTGAGGGTGATGGATCAATCCGCATTTATTTTGGCAAGGGACTTCCGTCTGCCCATCCATGTGTTCAACTTCGATCGACCGGGGACGATGCGCGACATATGTGAAGGGCAAAACAATGGCACATTAATTAGCGAAGAATCAATTCTACAGTTTGATTAATACAGACAAGGATCCACAAGCGTGAATCCTTTTTAAGTAGAGAACCGCGTTATAACTGGATTCTCGTCCGTTATAGCTGCTTTAAGTCATCCTATGGGATGGCTTTTTTTTATTCATTCAAAGCCAAAATTTCTCGTCCGTGCTCTAATGATATGAGAGGGAAGGGAGATAACGATGCCACATGGATATACATAAGCTCGTGAAGAAAGCGCAGAAGGGAAGCGACAAGGCGTTCCTGGAGCTATTCCAGCAGCACGAGGAAGCCATCTACCGGATGGCTTACATGTACGTGAAGAACAAGGAAGATGCGCTCGATATTGTGCAAGAAACTGCGTATCAAGCTTTTAAATCGATCGGCAGCCTGCGGGAACCGCAGTATTTTAAGACTTGGATTCTTAAAATCGCGATTAATCGTTCTCTTTATATATTGAAGCAGCGCAATAAAATCATTCCGTTTTCGCCCGAGTATGCCGAGCAGCAAATAGAAGGCTCCTGCGAGGAGGATATTCCCTTGGCCGTAACTTTGCAGGAGTTGCTCGACGAATTGGATGGCCAAGAGAAGAGCGTCATCCTGCTCAAGTTTTATCAGGGGTATACGTTCCAGGACATCTCGGACATGCTGGAGCTTCCCTTGGGTTCCGCGAAAACGATACTATACCGGGGATTGGGCAAGCTTCGGAAGAGTTTGAAGAGAGGTGAAATCTCATGAGCCAGCGCAATCGAATTATAGAGGAAATAGAGAAAATCGATATACCAGAGGAGCTGCGCGAGCGAAGCATCATGGGTGTGCGGCAAGCGAAGCGAGAGCTTCGGCAAACGGGCGGCGTCATGAAGATTGCGAAGGTGGCGGGAATCACCGCTGCAGGACTTGTTCTGGCCGTCGTGCTGGGTGCAGCTGCCTCTCCTACATTCGCTGAAGTCGTGAAATCATGGTTCTCGTTGAACAAAACGGATGAAGGCTTGAAGAAGGCGGCGGACGAGGGGTTTGCGGTGCCGATCAACCAGCAAGTAACCGATCAGGGAATTACGTTGAAGGTGAAAGAAGCGATTCACGATGTATTGCGCATTTCAATTCTGTACGGCATCGAACAGGGCGGGAAGTCCATGGATTCGGATCGGCTGTTCGATACGTTCATCCCGAACGGATCCGAAGATGATCCGTACGTGAACCGATACGAGATCGTGGACAGCGAGGGGAAGGTGCTTCCGCTTCGGTTGCAGCAGACCCATGCAGGGAACGATCGAATTCTAATCCTATCGCTAGACGATCTTGTGCCCGGCCAAGAGATTTCAGATATGTCAGATCTGCCAAACCAGATTACGGTGCGCTTCGATATCAATCAGATCGGCAAGACGCGGGGGAAATGGCACTTGGACGTACCTATTGATCTGATGAAGGCGAAGGCTTCTACAACTATCGTGCCACTTAACAAGCGATATGAATCACAGATGGGGTTCAGCGTAGATGTTAACCAGCTTCGTCATGGGCCAAGTAAATCAGAGCTATTGCTGCAAGTCAATGAGACACAGGCATGGAGAAGCGTTCAGAAAACAGATCCAATGTTCCGGTATGAAATTAAAGATGGGAAAGGAGATATAGTGGCTGCATATGATGGTTTGGTGCGCAGAGAATTAGCCATCGGAAATAAGAATGTTCTTCAACAGTCCTTGCATGGTCAAGGAACGTTGGGGCATATGAGGTACCGCCATGCGTTCGTTCCTTTTGAGGAGACAAAGGATTTGACCTTGGAAATGACAGCAATCTATACACAGGAACGATTCTCTAAAGGGGATTCTATAGCACTCGATCCAGCGGCGTTGATGAAGGAGCCGTTAAGGAAGGAGGTGAAGGGGAAGAGCATTGTTTTCAAGGCACGAATGAAGACAGAAGAAGTTCCTGAGCAGATGAAGGACGGCTACGAAGCCTTTCAAGGCAAGGGGTGGATACTGGAGGCTGAACAGCAGCTTGGTTCTGACACGCTAGATCTGGAATGGCGCATGATGGACAAGCAGGGGAAGGAAATTAGAGCGGAGTCGGCGACAGAACTGGAGCAGGATTCGCAAGGAAAGTATCGCAATCGTACGCTGTTCTTTTTCGAAGGTCAGTCCGAGATCCCTGGCAGCCTGAACGTATCCTTGGAAAGGTGGACGAAGAAGACACCAATCAGTTGGAGCATTCCGCTCGTGCCGTCGGCTGAACCGCTCCCTCCAGGTACCGATGAACCGATATATGAGATGACAGTAGCGGAGTTAAAGCCTGAAATCGTAAGCAAGGCGGAACAGGCAATGCATGATCTCGCTCCAAACAAGCCAGCCGAACTGTATGGCGTCGCAGATTACAGCGATCGGTGGTTCCTATATGCCAAGGATAACGGCGAGAGCTTTGTCATAATGCTCAAAGAAGCGGCAGAGCCCATTACTGTACAACGTGCCGTTCCATACCATGAATTGAATGACAAACTGCGTCAGACGGTTGAAGATACCTTGCGGCAAATGAAGCCTGAACAACCGATCGCATTCGCGAAGGCTGTCCGTGTGAGATCTAAGGAACTTAATAGCTGGTCGTTCCATAATGACCAAGCTTCCATTACGATTGATGCGGTAACGGGTCAGGTGGAAATAGCAGAACTGCGGTATGAACATGGAAGCTTCAATGAAAAGGCCAAAGCTGCAGCGGAGAAGGCGTATCCACTTTTTGCGGAAGGCAAGGCATTGCGATCCACAACCATGACGCAGAGAATGACTCCAACGGAACATGTATGGGAGATTGGGCGTGATAGGACTCTCTTTGCCAGAGTGGGGGTACGGACGAACCGAGTCTGGTCGGTTCAGCAAAGCTATAAAGATGATTATCCTGGCGATGAGCAAGCTGCACGGAAGAAATACGCAACTTTGCTTTATACGCCAGAACAGGCTATCAGTAAGGTCATTTCGACCGTTAAGCAGGTATTCGGCATCGATATGGAAGGCTACGATGTGAGCGTCAAGCTCAATGAATATACATTCACGAAAGAAGGTTCAACGACGATTAAAGGAACCGTCAATGCAAAGGGTGAGTTCTGGAAGTTGGAGCTGATTCCGGCAGAGGGAATACAAGATTAAACGGACTTATACGAGGAGGGTATTTTTCATGAAAATGAATACATTATTGGCGCTTTCACTCGCATGCAGCTTGTTCGCTGCAACTCCGGCTATGGCGGAACAGGCCGGCGGGAATAACGGAGGGACGGGAATTGTTCAGTATAGCGATGTAGATCAAAAGTTGACAGAGTCGGCTGAGAAGGCGATTGAGCAATACGGAAACGGAAAAGCATTTCAATTGGAGGAAGCGTTCAAGGATAGTTATTTTGTAGATAAAAAGAAAAAAGAGAATTGGATCATCCAATCCAAAGATCGGAGCGCCGTTGTATCGGTCGATGCAGTTTCCGGCAAGGTACTTACCATATCGCTGAGCTTCAAAATGGAGGAGGTAACTGATGAGTACGCATCGTACCTGAAGGCAGCACAGTCAGCAGCGGAGCAGTTTCGCAAAAATGCGGAGCTGGTCTTTACGGAAGCTCACTTTTTCCAGAACAATATCGCAGACAATAAAACAGAATCGATGACTTTCGGAGCGAAAGACAATCAATTCGTTCAGATCGATACGAAGACAAATAAGCCATTAAATTACCGCTTTACATACAAGGCAGCGGATATGGATCGCAAAATCATAAGCGTGGCAGAGCAGGCTGTAAAAAGTATGGGAATCGATAAGGTTCAACCATTTACGAACATTGAATACGAAAAATATGAAGGAAGAGAAGAATGGAAGCTAGCAAGGAAAATAGAGGTTAAAGGTGATTTCAGGAAAAATGGGGCTGTGATGATAGATGAGAATAACCGGGCGTTCGTGGTCGAGGCTGCTGCCACAATTGAAGCAAAAACGGGCAAGCTTATATCCATAAATGTTAAGCCTACAACGGATAATCAGAAGCGCAAATCATTGACAAAAGAGCAAGGTGTTGTGATCGCTAAGCCTATCGCGAAGAAATTGTGGGGCGTAGACTTATCTTCCTACGAGGTGAAGGTTAATAAGGACTGGGGCGACTACACGTTTAGCAGCAAGGGCAAGGACTCAATTGTAGCCAAGTTTGATAACTTCGGCAATCTCGTTCGCATGGAACGAAAATAGAATAAATAATATAGAGAGCAGAATGGTTATGTTATATATAATTATGGGTTCTAAATAATAGAAGAGAGGGCGCCACAACTGGCGCCCCTTTTCCATTTAAGCTAATTATATCTGATGGCATTCGACATCCCTTATGAAAACAATCACTTATTGACTATAACGGGAAAGACTCTTGTTATATTTCAGAAGTTCTGGGACAATAATAATCAGATTATAAGAGGAAGTTCAGTGATTTATAGAAGAACTTATAAGCAAGTAAGACAGAATTTTAACGTGTTGAAAAGAGGGCACTAGATGAATAAGCAATCCATCTATGGATTAACATTGGATCAGTTGGCCGCTTGGTTAGAGGAGCGGGGGCATAAGAAGTCACGGGCATCCCAAGTGTGGGATTATCTATATCGTAAGCGGGTCAAGGATTTCGCTGATATGACAGAAGTAAATGAAGCCAGCGTAGCACTGCTGTCTGAACACTTCGTTATTCATACGCTTAGCGAGCATGTGAAGCAGCAATCGGCTGACGGCACAATCAAGTTCTTGTTCAAGCTGCAGGATGGCAACTTGATCGAGACAGTATTGATGAGACACAAATTCGGGCTGTCGGTATGTGTGACGACTCAGGTTGGCTGCAACATCGGCTGCAGCTTTTGTGCGAGCGGACTGCTGGCGAAGAGCCGCGACTTGTCGAGCGGTGAGATTGTGGAGCAAATCATGAAGGTTCAGCACCATTTGGATGCAGTGGGTGAGGGTGATTTAGTCAGCCATATCGTCGTGATGGGTATCGGAGAACCATTCGATAACTTCGAGAATATCGTTGACTTCTTGCGGGTTGTTACCGACCACAAAGGTCTGGCAATTGGAGCGAGACGAATTACGGTTTCGACAAGTGGATTGGCGAATAAGATTAAAGACTTCGCAGATATTAATCTGCGGGTGAACTTGGCCCTATCCTTGCATGCGCCGAATGATGAGCTTCGCACGCGCATTATGAAGATTAACCGCGCGATTCCGATTGCGAAGGTGATGGAGGCGATTCGGTACTTCATCAACACGACGAACCAACGGGTGACACTGGAATATATTTTGCTGAAGGACGTGAACGATCAGCAGGAGCACGCGCTTGAGTTGGTGCAGCTGATTCAAGAGTGGAAGATGCAGGACGAGGTCAATGTGAACTTGATTCCGTACAATCCAGTTGATGAGCACAGCCAGTATCAGCGCAGTGAGCAGGAGTCAATTCGCGGCTTCTATGATGTCATGAAGAAAAATGACATTAGCTGCAGTGTACGGTTGGAGCATGGCACAGATATTGATGCAGCATGCGGACAGCTTCGCAGTAAGCAGATTAAGAAGGAAAGCGGTGCTGGTGCCGATCAGGCAGCTATGAGCTAAAATCAATTTGTAGTTTACAAAAAGCGTACCTACCAATGGGTAGGGCGCTTTTTTTCGTGCTGTCTATGAGAAAGTTCTTTGTCCGTCATGCTAAATTTTGCTACAATAAAACCGCGTATTCTTATCGCAATTACATAGAAATAGTTTATATGGTGCTGTGCATGCGCAGCTTAATAGGGAAGTCGATGCGAGTTCGACGCGGTCCCGCCACTGTAACGCAGAGCTGATAATCAAGGCTTTTATCCACTGTTAACTGAGTTAACGGGAAGGTAGATTGTCGAGCGATGATGCGAAGCCAGGAGACCTGCCATATAAGTGCTCTATATTTCTCACGAGGATGGGAGGGGGATGTTTATTCGTGCTGCTAGTAGGAGATTACTAGTGTATTTGGCTGCACAGAAGTGGTTACCTAACATCTTTCTAACAAGGAAAGGTGTTTTTTTATTGCCTTTATATTGATTTATAAGGAGAGCGGACATTGAAGATTACGAACAGAATGTTGAAGAAGAGCTTGTCTGCATTACTAAGTATCGTATTGTTGTTATCACTTGTACAGCCACAAGTCATAGGAGCGGCTAGTGGGCAGGGCAATACTCAGTTAAATAACATGATTGAACATACGGTTCAATATTATAAGGACTATTATAATGATGCTTCTAATCAAGACGCTGTAAGTGATTCATGGTGGGAGCTTGTTGCTCTGTGGAGTGCGGGTCAAGATTTGCATGATGGGACTTGGAAGTTGCCCGCGTGGGAAAAGAAGGAGCCGAGACGATATCGTCCCCAATCCAATGGAACGGAACAGATACAATACATATTCGGCTTGCTTTCGATGGGGAGAGATCCTGAACATGCTTGGGAAACAAATCGAAACCTGTGGTCAGATTTAGCATCACAGCAAAATCAAACAACAGGATCCTTTGGTGCCGTAAATAAGCATATTTGGTCCATACTTGCACTCAATGCCGGATTGAAGCGGGGACAGGATGTCGGGGTATGGAAGGATGACGCATCTCGACAGAAGGCTCTGAAGTATTTACTCAGTGCCCAGTACGCAGACGGCGGATTCGGACTTGAGGCTACGGGAAGCACAGGTGACACCGATATAACTGGAATGGCCCTGCTGGCATTAGGCCAATATCAAGGAGATAGCGCTGTTGAGCAGGCGATTGAACGTGCAAAGAACTTACTGATGAAGCGTCAGTTGAACAGTGCAGGATTCGCTTCTGAAAGTGAGGGTATCGTCGGGGACGAGAATTCGAATAGCTTATCTACTTCCGTATCCGGCTTAATCGCTTCAGGTGAAGATGTATTTGGCTCTAGATGGACGAAGAATGGGAAAACGTTTTTGGATGCGTATTCTCAATTTCAGAAGGCTGACGGTTCATTTGCTTGGCTAGTTAAGGACACTGATGGTAATGGCATGGCAACACAGCAGGCGCTTACTGCCTTGTTGGATATTCAAAGCGGCGAATCCGTATGGTCGCGTATTGCTGATGCGAAGCCGCTACAGAATTATCGTTCAAGCATCTTGACTACCTCTCAAATTGATAATGGCGCGGTAGATCCGGAAGTTGAGATTACACTGTCTGGCGATTTATTTAGAGTCGAGTCTACTAAAGCTGACAGCTGGTCTATCGATGTAGGAACGACTGGACTAAAGCTGAAGGAAATCTCCAAGCTGAGTAATGAAAAAGTAAAAATATCATTCAGTGGTCGTGCAAAAGCAGGCACTGTTGCGATACAGTCCTTGGCAGGAACGACTGCAGGCATTGTAAGCAGTAACGTAGTCAGTATTCGCATAGAGGCACCTAAACCGGTTGGTTTAGTTACTTTATCCGTGGAGAGACGCACCTTAAACGAGCCAGATATTCTAGTGCCAACTGCCGTACCGATCTATGAAGGAGAGACAGCCTTTTCCATCCTTAAGAAAGTGCTGGAGGAACAGGGGATCGAATTAGAGTTCCAAGGGAAAGGTGCTTCTGTATATGTAGAAAGTATCGATGACCTTTGGGAAAAGGATCATGGGGATGGAAGCGGATGGGTATATACCGTAAATGGAGTCGCACCGAAGTCTAGCGCAGGAGCATACCCATTAAAGGATGGAGATATTCTCCGTTGGCAATATACAAAGAACTTAGGCAAGGATATTGAGGATCAAGACAAGCCTAATCAACCGAACGACAAGGTGATTCAAGTCGATGAGAAGGAACAGAGAGTTGAAATAGGCTCTCCACAAGATGAATTGTCATCCAACAAGACAATACTTGTGTTTCCGAAACAAGAATTGCCACATGTTACTTCGGTAACGAGTAGTACATATCTTGAAATTGAATCGAATACTGTTGTCATTTCTCCGGCTTGGGACAAAAAACTGGAACTTCCTCATAGTGGGGATGCAAATAATGAGGCGCTTCTTGCAAAAGTGAACGAAGTTCTATCTCATGTGAAGAAGGAGACAGAGAACATTGATCTGCGTGTCAAACTAGGCGGAGATCAAGATATTCAATTCAATCAGCATGTAACGCTAGTGTTAAAGGGTCAGGGAGATAATGAAGCAGGATATTTGGATGCCAGTGGGACTTTTACTGCTATACAAAAATACGATGATGCATCTGTTCGTAATGATGATGCCTACTCCTATGGAGAACAAGGCGAACTCGTAATCAAGACAAGGCATTTTTCTGAATTTGTCACTTATATAACGAAAGCCAAGGAAGGTAACGGAGGAACCGAAGTACCCGGCGGAGATAATGGAACGGGTACCGAAAAGCCAGAAGTACCTGGCGGGGATAATGGAACAGGTACCGAAAAACCAGAAGTACCTGGTGGAGATAAAGGTACAGGCACCGGAAATGGTGGCGGCGTTGTCGTGCCACCTTTTGTTGCAGATACGATAACCTTTTCAGTAGAAAAGCGTTCAATCGGAGCGGGGGACATTATTGCCCCAATGACGGTACCACTTCAAGATGGAGATACAGCTTTTACTGTGTTGGAGAGAGTAGCCGCAAAATCAGGAATATCGATAGATAGAGAAGGTAGAGGAAGTTCTATTTATGTTTGGGAAATTGACGGGCTGCGAGCTAAGGATCTAAGTGGCTGGATGTATTCTGTTAACGGCACTTTCCCAAAATACAGCGCAGGAATCTATCGCTTAAATAAGGGAGACGTACTTCGCTGGCAGTATACGACAAACTTAGGCAAAGACATCGGAGACAACTTCGAAGGAGACACAAAAGTACCCGTTAAGCCTAACCTGCCTGGAGGCATCGGTGTACCGGACGTAACAGATCAAGGTGGGAAAGAGCTTACACCGAAGCAAAAAGAGACATCGGCTAAGCTGCAAGCGCTCTTGAACAGTACTTCTGCGTGGGTACAGAACAATCGACAATTTACCGCTCAAGACAGCTTTGTTGATTGGGATGCCATCGCTCTTGCTCGATCAGGCAAGCAAGTACCATCTGCGTACTACACAGCATTAGAGAACTTTGTGAAAGAGAAACAAGGTGAATTCCGCTTGGTGACCGACTACGAACGTATAGCTCTCGTAGTTTCAGCAATCGGCAAGGATCCAAGCAATGTAGCCGGCTATAATCTGCTGGAGAAAATTTATAATAATGCTCGCATGACGAATCAAGGCATAAATGGTCTCGTATTTGGCTTGTTGGCCTTGGATGCGAATAAATCCACCATTCCTAATGATGCACAATGGACAAGAGATAAGCTGATTCAGCAATTGCTGAATCAACAAAATACGGATGGCGGATTCCCTCTAAGCAAAGAGTCTAGTGCAGCGAGCGATATTGATATGACCGCTATGTCACTGCAAGCGTTAGCGAAATATCAGGAACGCAAAGAGGTCAAGGTAGCTACAGATAAGGCGTTAGCATGGTTGTCCTCCAAGCAGCTTCCTAACGGAGGATTCAAGGCGTGGGGCGTAGAGACTAGTGAGAGCATCTCGCAGGTGATCGTAGCACTGTCTAGTCTCGGTATTGATTTGGAAGATAAGAGATTTGTGCAAAATGGCGGGGGTTTGCTGCAAGCTTTGCGCACGTATGCTAATAAAGATGGCGGCTTTGCACACGGTCGTGGCGAAGCAAGCAATTATATGGCGACACAGCAAGCGCTGCTCGCGTTGGCAGCTTATGATCGCTTTGTGACAAATCGCAGTAGTCTTTATGATATGACGGACGCTGCATCAACAAGCACACAGAAGCCAAAAGACGTGAAAATAACGTATACGGATGAGACTTCGATTTCTGCATGGGCGAAGGAAGCGGTAAACAAGGCAACGGAGCTCGGATTTATGCAAGGGACGAACAAGGATAAGGATACGTCTAAATTTGAACCGAAGCGGGAATTGAGCCGTGCTGAATTTGCAGCCTTGATCGTGAAGTATGCGGGTCTACAGCCACTAGGCACAGACTCAGGGTTCACTGATATAAGCGCCAAGTCGTGGTATGCAGGCTATGTAGCTGCAGCGAAGGACAAAGGCCTTATTTCGGGCACCTCCGCAACGAAATTCGCACCGAATCAGGCAATCTCGAGAGAAGAGATGGCAACTGTGCTTGTACGAATGAAGGGATTGCCGAAGAGCACAGAAACTTCAACAGCACTGAAAGATCAGAAGCAGGTATCTGCCTGGGCGTTGCCATATGTTAAATATGCATATCAAGCAGGCCTGATGTCAGGCGATGATGGTTACTTTAAGCCTCAACAGCATGTGACAAGAGAAATGGCCGCTGTCGTCATGGTGAGATTGCACAGCGACAAATAATTAGCAACTGTGAGAAAGAAGGAGAGCAATCTCCTTCTTTCCTTATTCGAACTTATTCATAGGGTTATAACATGGCATCACGATGATGCCAGGCATGAGGTGAGGGTATGCGCGATTGGTTGGGAGTGCTTTGGCGTAAGAAGGGGCAGCTGCTTGGAGGCTTGGCCGTACTAGCGATCGTATTCTCCACGATATGGATTTACAGTGGTAGTCGTGTGCAGATGCCAGATGAGCAGTACACTGCTTCAACCACATCACAAAATAAAGAGGTCGAAGGCCAATCTATTGAGTATAGAGCGAGTGAAGATTCCAGTCCTCAGGAGACGAACCAAGAACTGGTTAAACCGCAATCACAGTTGGAACAGGATCCACACTCTGAATCTGTGCAAACGGAGTCGGAGAAGGAGAAGGACGAGGCCACTAGTAAGGCTAAATCGTCAGACAAGGTGGTGGAAGAGGATTCTGCGGTTAACGGGAAAGAACAAGTGTCTTCGGGCGTAGAGAAGAATAATGCTGCGGAGAAATCGAATACGAAGTCACAACCGTCATCCAGTTCATCAACGGATCTATCCAAGAAACCGAAAGACATACAGCAGGATGGAAAAGGATCAGATGTCTCTTCGCCTAAGTCGGTGAACAAGGATGCTGTACGGAAAGAGAAGCTGGACAATGAAAAGCAAGGGGCAGGGACTTCAAAGACGACGAAAGAAAAGAAAACGACCACGCAAACGGATGCTACCCCGCCTCCTTCTAAAACCGTTCAAATCACGATCGTTGGATCCTCTGAAATTGGAACAATTTTAAATACAGAGGAAATTGAAATCGGTGATTCGGAAACCGTGATGGATATATTGAAAAAAGCGACGCGCGCCAAGAAGATACAAATGGACTTCAGTGGTGCCGGCGCGGCTGCTTATGTTAAGGGCATTGATAATTTATATGAGTTCGACAAAGGGTCAGGCAGCGGATGGATGTACAGCATTAACAATAAATTTCCGAACAAAAGTGCTGGCGCGTGGGAGGTTAAGCCCGGCGATCATATTCAATGGCTATATACAGAGGATTTAGGCAAAGATTTAGGCGCAGGTACAGACGACGGATTATGGGACGGGAAGAGTTGATATGATACACGGCTTCTCTACCTTGCATCCACGATTATGTTTCGCCTATTTTGCCATACTGCTGCTCTCATGCATGATGTTCACGCATCCTGTATATGCTGTTCTCACGTTGATTGGGATTGTCCTGTTGAATCTATCCTTGGATGGAGGGAGATCGCTCAAGAAGGGAATTAAGGGATACTTGATTATGGCTATTATTATTTTCTTGCTCAATCCCTTCTTCTCTAGCCGTGGAGCTACGATTCTATGGTATGTATTCGACCGCCCGATTACATTGGAATCGATCATATATGGTGCTCTATTCGCATTATCACTACTGAATATACTGCTGGCATTTGTTGCTTACAATCTCGTCATCACGCCGGAGAAATTATTGTATCTATTAACGCCAATCGCCCCGCGAACGGCCTTTATCATTACGGTGACCTTCCGTTTTGTGCCGCTGTTGACGAGACGGCTGAAGCAAATTATGACGGTTCAACGTGTTCTTGGTTACCTGCATCCAAAAGCCAGCAAGAAGCACATTATGCGCGAAGGTATGGAGACCCTGCATACGTTAATTAGCTGGTCGCTGGAAGAAGCGCTTCAGACAGCTAGCTCTATGCGTGCGAGAGGATATGGCGTTGGGAAGCGAACGAGTGCAATATCCTACAAGATGGATAAAAGGGATGTCCTTGTAGCATGGATCATGGTCGTGACGGGAGCCAATATTGTGATTGGTGGCTTATTCGGCGTTAATCGGTTCCAGGTGTATCCACGGCTGCAGTCGTTGGAGTGGTCGCCACAGCTTTGGCTGCATGCAGCATGTTACTTGGTATTTATCTTCATCCCGATCGTCATGAACGGAAAGGAAGAACTGCTATGGCGCACTATCAGATCGAAGATGTAAGTTTTCAGTATCCCAATTGTTCAGAGAAGACGCTTGATCATATCACCATCACCATTGAAGAGGGAGAATTCGTGTTGCTGTGCGGCTCATCAGGATCAGGCAAAACTACACTGCTTCGCCAGCTTAAGCGGGAAGTACGTCCAGAAGGCAATCGGGGTGGCAGTATTTATTATAGAGGAACTTTTCTAGATCAACTTGATGAGCGACGGTCTATTGAAGAAATCGGGATGGTATTTCAAGATCCAGACAATCAGATTGTTATGAACACGGTGTGGCAGGAATTGACCTTTGGCATGGAGAATCTCGGCTATTCCACCGCGCAAATGCAGCGAAGAGTGGGGGAACTCGTACAGTTCTTTGGCATGGAGGAATGGCTCCATCTCCCGATACATGAGTTATCCGGCGGGCAAAAGCAGCTCGTCAATCTGGCGTCCGTCATGACGTTAAGACCGAGGGTGCTGCTGCTGGATGAGCCTACTGCTCAGCTTGATCCGATCGCAGCCAAAGAGTTCATCCAATTGCTCTCCCGAATTAATGAAGAATTCTCCCTTACGATTATAATCAGCGAGCACCGAATTGAAGAAGTTGTTCCCCATGCGACGCAGCTTGTCATGCTGAATCAGGGGAAGATCGCATATCTTGGCACTCCTGATCAGGTGATGAAGCAAATATGGGAGGATGAAGATGCATTATTTTTGCCGTATCTTCCATCTATCAGTCAGCTTTATTTGGGAATAGAGAAAGTCAGCGATGCCCGAGCAGTACCTATGAGTGTGAAAGAGGGAAGAAGATGGCTTGCTGGCAAGCAAGAACAGCGGTCAGCTGCTGGGAAGAGCCTGTCTGAATCAGTGAAGGTTGATGGGCAGCAAGTAGAGCCGTTGTTAACATGCAAAGAGCTTTATTTTACCTATGATAAAAATGCTCCCCTCGTCCTGAAGCGATTGTCTCTATCGATTCAAGAGGGTGAATTCTTCGCCCTGCTTGGCGCCAACGGATCTGGGAAGTCCACCTTGCTGCAGCAAATTGCGGGCGCACATAAGCCTCAGCGAGGAGACATCTTGTATGCGGGCAAGTCCTTGCTGCGGAAATCTACAGTAGAGCAGAGTCGGATAATCGGGTATGTCGCGCAGAATCCGATGCTCTATTTCACTAGAGACACGGTGAGGGGGCAATTGATGGATCGGCTAAGGCGTTTAGGCGAGCATAGCAGCATCGAGAAGCTGAATGAACTCGCAGCACGCTTTGATGTAGAGTCTATTATGGATAAACATCCGTTTGATATAAGCGGGGGGCAGCAGCAGAAAATCGCGCTCATGCTTGTCTTGTTGGCCGACCCGAAGCTGCTGCTGCTGGATGAGCCGACGAAGGGACTCGATCCTATTTCCAAGCACCAGCTGGCTGAATTGCTTGAAATGATACGCGCAGCGGGTACCACAATTGTCATGGTCAGTCATGACATCGAGTTCGCGGCCAGCTATGCATCAAGATGCGGCTTGTTATTCAACGGCGCCATGGTCGCAGTAGAAGACACACGCTCCTTCTTGCAGAGCAACTACTTCTATACAACAACGATTCATCGCACAGTGGGAGACGTCCTGCCCGAAGCGATCACGGTGAAGGATGTATGGGAACAATGGGGAAATTAAAGCGAACGATCTACGTGGGAAGTATGGCAGCAGCCGTAGTCGTAATGGCAGTTGTGCTATGGATGGACAAGTACTACTTGCCCCTGAGCTTTATGATGATCGGGCTAGCGATGCTGCCCTTCTTTATTCGCTTCGAGCGGAAGTCGATGAAGGCAGAGGAGATTCTCCTCATTGCAATGCTTGGCGCCATTGCGGCTGTGAGTCGCGTTCCATTTGCGCCGCTGCCAAGTGTTCAGCCGACATCCTTCGTCATTATGATGTCTGCACTCGTATTTGGACCAGAGGTAGGGTTCCTCGTAGGCAGTATCGCGGCAGTCGTGTCGAATATGTTCCTCGGGCAAGGGCCGTGGACACCGTGGCAGATGTTCTGTTGGGGGATGATTGGATTTACGGCAGGCCTGCTGCGAAATACACGATTCATGAAGAGCTTGTGGGGCAAGAACATATTCGGGTTCTCATGGGGATTCCTGTTTGGTTGGATTATGAATCTATGGTTTTTGATCGGCATGTATGAACATCTGAACTGGAAGGTATTCGCATCTGCTTATGTTGCCAGCTTTTATTTTGATCTTGCACATGCGCTGTCGAATGTATTTTTCATTTCAATTTTCTCAGCGATATGGATCAAGATACTGCTGCGGGTGAAAACGAAATACGGATTATTGCCCTCGAACGAAAAGTAAATGGGGAGCAATCACATGTCCATGTTTTATAGCTAAATCAATGTTCCGAGGGTCAGATCGATACATAAATTTAGTAATTTTATACCTTGACCCCTTGCACCTTCTTCGATTAACATAGGATCTATAAAGGGGAGTAGCTGTTACAATAAAGTCGTCATTACGAGGATAATCCTCCGGCTTTGTTGGCAACTTCGATTGTTAGCGAGACCTTTACCGACAGGGTAAAGGTCTTTATTTATGGCCTTTACCGTGATCGGTAAAGGTCATTTTTGTTTTTTAGGGGGGTTGTCCAGGGAAATTTCTCATAATTGTGCGCAATTGAAGAAAAGATATACATGACATGATAAGAGGAGAGGGTACTATGGATTTCTTTACACCAGAGTTCTGGTCCGCATTGATGGCGATTGTGGTCATTGATTTAGTACTGGCCGGGGATAATGCAATAGTTATTGGGTTAACCGCTCGGAATTTGCCGAAGGAACAGCAGAAGAAGGTCATATTCTGGGGTACTTTTGGAGCGATTGCACTTCGTTCCTTGTTGACGCTTGCTGTGGTATGGCTGTTGAAAATACCAGGCTTGCTCTTAGCCGGCGGCGTGTTGCTCGTCTGGATTGCGTATAAGCTGCTTGTGGAAGAGAAGAGTCATGATATCGGGTCTGCGGGAAGCTTGTGGGCAGCCATTAAGACGATCATTATTGCAGACACGGTTATGGGACTGGATAACGTGCTCGCAGTAGCGGGTGCTGCGCATGGTGATTTTATTCTCGTCGTACTCGGTTTGCTCATTAGTGTTCCTATCGTGGTATGGGGGAGCACGCTTATTATTAAATGGGTGGAGCGGTTCCCGATCATTATCTATATTGGTGCAGGTGTCTTGGCCTGGACAGCGGCGAAGATGATTGTAGATGAGCCAATGGTGAAGGGATTCTTTACAGCAAACCCCGTTCTGAAATGGGGTCTCATCGTTGTCATCATTGTCGGTGTATTGGCAGCAGGAAGAATGAAGAAGCAAAAGCAAGTGAAGCAGGCCGCTTAATAAGAGCGAACAACTGCATAGTTGAACGCGACAATCTGAGCACCCTAGCAGGGGTGCTCTTCTTTTTACTGGAATCAGATGTAAATGGGGATGCAGACTGCTACCTTATGCTGTATAATAAAACCATACAATAAAATGGAACTTTATTCCGCTAGATGGAACTAAGTGAACTTTGGCTTGTGCTCATATTTCATATCTACAGGAGTGCGATCGTATGGATAATAAGGAACGATTTTCAACTCGAGTCGATGCGTATGTGAAGTACCGACCAAGTTATCCGGCTGAGGCTGTGTCGTATTTATATGATACAGTGGGCTTCCAAGCGGGTGACGACATTGCTGATATTGGGGCAGGAACAGGAAAGTTTTCGAAGCTGCTGCTCGCCCAAGGAAGCCGTGTTGTAGCAGTTGAGCCAAATGAGCCGATGCGGGAGTCAGCTGTGAAGGAGCTTGGCGGAAATGCGAACTATCGTGCAGTCGACGGAGCAGCGGAGGAAACAGGACTGCCTGATCATTCCGTTGCTCATATCGTATGTGCACAGGCATTTCATTGGTTCGACCGCACCGCAGCCAGGGCTGAATTTCATCGTATCCTGAAGCCTGGCGGTAAGGTTGTCCTGATTTGGAATTCACGATTGCTTCAGGGCACTCCATTTTTGGAGGAATACGAGCAGCTGCTGCAGCGGTATGGCACGGATTATGAGAAGGTGCAGCACAAGAACATTTCAGAAGAAGCGCTGTCAGCCTTCTTCGCTCCGAATCAAATGACGGTGGCAAGGTACACGATGAGTCAATTGCTCAATGAAGAGGAGCTCGCCGGAAGACTGCTGTCCTCCTCGTACGCACCAGAGCCTGGGCACCCAAATTATGAACCTATGAGGGCGGAACTGCACCGAATATTTGAACGCAACGAGCAAGATGGCGTGGTGTCCTTTGATTATGAGACGGAAATCTTCTGGGGCGAAATGTAGGAAAAAAGCCAAGAATAGCATATTTCTTTAGATAAGAGAGGGGAAATACCTCTCTTTTTTTGCGTCTGTGTCATATTTGGTATTGACTCTGCCATACATTATGATAGAATCATTATCACTTATAAATCCTATTGTATTACTAGGTATAAATAAGGGGGATATACGATTTGGCACAAATGATCATTACTGGATTGTTATGCGGGATACTGCTCGGGTTTGTCATGCAGCGCGGCCGATTCTGCCTGACAGGTGGATTTCGTGATATGTATTTAGCGAAGGATAATCGGATGTTTTATGCGCTGCTCATTGCCATTACGGTTCAGAGTATCGGCGTATTTGCGCTCATTCAGCTTGGCTTGGTGGAGTTCACGGCAGGCTCGTTTCAATGGCTGAGCACGATCGTAGGCTCATTCATATTCGGCATCGGCATTATTTTGGCGGGAGGCTGTGCGACAGGAACATGGTATCGTGCCGGGGAAGGCTTGATCGGAAGTTGGATTGCCTTATTCGGATATATGGCGATGAGCGCCATTATGAAGTCAGGTGCGCTGCTGCCTGTCAACAATGGGCTAAAGGCGTACGCCGCCTCGAATAATTCCATCCCGGATACATTCGGTTTGTCCGTATGGCCGTTCATCGTTGTGCTCGCTCTCGTGACATTATGGCTTGTTGGCCAGCAACTGCGTAAACCCGCTGTTGCGATTCCAACCTTGCCAGCGAAACGGAAAGGACTCAATCATCTATTGTTCGAAAAGCGCTGGCATCCGTTTGCTACAGCTGCTCTTGTAGGAATCATTGCGCTGCTCGCCTGGCCGCTGAGCGAAGCGACAGGACGGATGTCCGGTCTTGGCATTACGACTCCGTCAGCTAATCTGTTGCAATACCTGGTTACAGGCGATAGTACCAAGTATATAAATTGGGGCGTTTTCTTGGTGCTTGGCATTTTTGCAGGCTCTTTCCTGGCAGCGAAGGGAAGCCGCGAGTTTCGCTTCCGGGCACCGGATGCAAAGACAGCTATATCCAGCTTCGGCGGGGGACTTCTTATGGGCTTCGGAGCGAGTTGGGCAGGAGGATGCTCAATTGGCAATGGGCTCGTTATGACGGCTATGATGACTTGGCAAGGATGGATATCGCTCATTTTCATGATTTTGGGTACATGGACGGCTTCGTATTTCGTATATGTACGGCCGCGTACCAAGGCAAGTAGCAAGCTAAGCACTTCTTATCATGCAAAGACCGTATAGGGGGAGAATGACATGAAAACGAAATTAGCCGTACTAGGCATGGTATGTCCATTTCCGTTAATTGAGGCGAAGGAGGCGATCCAATCATTGAACAGTGGCGATGAGCTGGTCATTGATTTCGACTGCACGCAAGCTACGGAGAGCATTCCTCGTTGGGCCGCCGAAGCTGGGCATACGATAACGAACTACGAACAAATTGACGATGCATCATGGACGATTACGGTACGTAAAAAATAACCGAGAACATCGGCGAACCGTAGCGGAGAGCTTTGCGATGCCGCTTCATGCAGCGAACTGAGAGGTTTGACATAAAGCAAGAAGGTCGAGTTGAGGACAAAGAGAGTCCTGACTCGACCTTTTTTTGGATCACGTTTTTTGATGACTGGACATTTTAGGTATGTATCCACTTCAAGCACTCCAAACTTCCAGCTCCCATGGTTGGAACGGCAAAAAAGAGGGAATTAAGCTTGAAAAACAATAAAAGCAAGTTGACTCTCACGTTACGTGATACTTTATAGTAGTTGTTGAAGGGAGGTTACATGGCGATTATGAGAGTAAAAGAAGTGGCGGACATCGTCGGCATTAGCGTGCGTACCTTGCACCATTATGACGAAATCGGACTTCTGTCCCCAGCTCAAGTTACGGATGCGGGCTACAGACAGTATTCAGATGAGGATCTGGCCATGCTTCAGCAAATCTTGTTCTTTCGAGAGCTGGGCTTCCCATTGAAAGAGATTAAAGACATTATTCATAGCCCAACATTCGATCAGACCGAAGCGCTCGAGCTGCACCGCAGCATGCTGCAAGAGAAGCGAAGGCGCTTGGATGTCATGCTGGAGACGCTGGATAAGACAATACAACATCGAAAAGGAGAAATTCAAATGACGAACAAAGAGAAGTTTCAAGGCTTCGATTTCAGTCATAATCCATATGAGCAAGAAGCACGCAAGCGGTGGGGAGATAAGGCTGTTGATGCGTCCAATGCTAAGGTTGGGAACATGACGAAGGAGGAGCAGACCTCCATGGGAGAGAAGATGAATGCGATATACTTCCAACTGGCAGAACTGCGCAGTACTGCACCGGATTCAGAAGAAGCGCAGGCTGGAATCAAGCAGTGGTATGATTTCTTGAATACAATGGGCAACTACTCTCCTGAAGCATTCAAGGGACTGGGGCAAATGTATGTAGATGATGCTCGATTCACCAAAAATATCGACAAATTCGGTTAGGGCCTTGCCGTGTTCATGCGCGATGCAATGGCAGTCTTTGCAGATCGGATAAACGAATAGGCATTGCAGCTTTGCACGAAATATGAGGGAAAGAGCATGAATGAGCGAAAGAGAGCCCCTAGCTGCTGTACGCAGCTGGGGGCTAATTCGTTTTATATCACGAGCGGGTGCTTCTATAGAACCGAACTGATGGCTCATAGATTCGAGCAGCTGCCTCTATAGATTCAAGATATCACGGATATCCTGCTCAGTTAGGGCGGATATTGCCTCTTCTCCCGGCTGGATGACCTCTTCGATTAAGTTCTTCTTCCGCTGTTGAATCTCATACATCTTGTCCTCAACCGTTCCTTGCGCCACAAGACGAATGACCTGTACAACCTGCTTCTGCCCAATACGATGGGCACGATCGGCTGCTTGCTGCTCCACGGCAGGATTCCACCAGAGATCATACAGAATAACGGTATCTGCCCCGGTCAAGTTCAATCCCGTGCCTCCTGCCTTCAAGGATGCCAAGAATAAGTCGCGCTCACCTGCATTGAATCGGCTGCACAGCTCTACTCGCTCAGCGCTCGGCGTCTGCCCATCCAAGTAGAAGTAGGACACTCCTTGTTCCGCCAGCTCACGCTTGATCAGTGCGAGCATCTCCGTGAACTGGGAGAAGATAAGCGGTCTTCTGCCAGCCTCTCTTGCTTCTGCGATTATCTCCAGCAGCTGTTCGAACTTTGCAGAGCTTCCTGTATAGTCTTCCATGAACAAGCCAGGGTGGCAGCAGAGCTGGCGAAGCCGTGTAATCCCAGCCAAAATCTTGATTCGACTCTTCTGGAACCCATCTTCATCCAGATGCTTCAAGGCATCCTTCTGCAGCTTAGCTAAATAAGCGATATACAGCCTCTTCTGCTCGGGCAGCAGCTCTGATGCCTGCAGGGATTCGATCTTCTCCGGCAGTTCCTGCAGTACATCTGTCTTCAATCTTCGCAGAAGGAACGGGCGGGAGCGCTTCGCTATGACGACACGCGGAAGATCGCTGAACTCTTTTCTCCCTGGGAACAATCCGGGAAATACAGCATCGTAAATGGACCATAGCTCCTCTAGCGAATTCTCCACTGGCGTTCCGGTAAGCGCGAAGCAATACTCGGCTTGGAGAGCCTTTACAGACTGGGCTGTCTGAGTCGTGTAATTTTTGAACGCTTGCGCTTCATCCAGAATGAGCGTGTGGAAAGAGTGCTTGGCGTACCATTCAACATCTCTGCGCAGTAGCGGGTAGGACGTAATAATAACATCGACTTGCTCAAGACGGTTCAGCTTGCGGATGCGTTCCGTCTTATTCCCGTCAGCAATGATGGTGCGAACCGATGGAGCGAAGCGCGTGAATTCGTTGCGCCAATTATACATGAGCGACGCTGGACAGACGACGAGCGCAGGGAGCTGCCGCTTTTGAATGTCCGGCAGAACAGACACCATGAAGGCGATGCTTTGCAAGGTCTTGCCAAGGCCCATATCATCCGCCAGAATACCGCCGAAGTGGTAGTGGGCAAGCGTCTTTAGCCACTGGAACCCATATGCCTGATATTCCCGAAGCACATCAACCAGACTATCCGGGATGGGGAATTCCAAATGATCCGGGTTGCGCAAATTCTCCAGCAGCTTGCGGAAGGATCTGCCGAATCGTACGGCTTGCCGCTCTCCCTGGGAGTCGATAAGATGCAGCCCGCGCATAACCGGGATACGGAACTCTGCTCCTGAAGCCTCTCCCTGACGAAGCCCCACCTCATTCATGAAGCGAATGATCTCTTGGAACTGTTCGCTTTCAAGCGGCATGAGCGCGCCGTTTGCCATTCGATAGTAGCGCCTTTTTTCCTCGATTGCTTTGAGCAGCCTTCGAATTTCCGCTTCCGATATTCCATCCATCTCAAACTTGAATTCAAGCCAATCGATACGTTCGTCCACATTGACTGAGATTTTGGGAGGAGCGTTCGGGATGAACAATCTCTCCTTCACAGCTGAAGTCGCATAGATGTGCAGGATTCGTTGCAGCTGGGGAACGACATGATACATGAAATTATATTCGGCATCCTCGTCCTCCAAGAAGTATCCGCCTTCCGTCTTCACAAAGGGCGACTGCTCCATGATTTCTAGTATCCGCTGCTCTTTTTCCGTATTCCGCATCAGAATCCGATTCTCTGAATGCATATGTCGATTGGGATCCAGTGGATTAATGGAGATATCTCCGTAGTGGAATTCCAGCCCCGCAAGCAGTCGATCTCGAATGCGATCAAGATACAGCTTCGCCTGCAGTTCCGGCTGCACGACTCGATCTGCTATCGCTTGCGCAACACGTACGTTGCCTAGCTTCTGCAGCCCCGGAACCACCTTGTCCATGATTGGGCCAATCTGATTAGGCGATATAAGAATCCGTTGCTGGCGACTACTATCCAACGTTTTCTTGAGGTCTATGAGCCGCTTGCATTGCTCAATCGGGGTCGAAATAAAGGCTCCATTAGCAATGACTGTCCCGTAGCTCTCCAGCACCGTCACTTGCTCTAATCCTTGTACATCAATGCAGTAGGCATCTTTATCCGCCTCATCTAGCCTGAACTGTATTGGGAGAGGCTCATCTATAACTGACAGTCCCTCAAATGTCGATCCGTCATGCGCAAGGAGCACAGAAGGAGCTTGTTGAAGGGCAGGAAGTAGGGCGTCCCACGAGTAAGGAGGGATGAGCAGCATCCGTTCGTCGTTGCCCTGCTTGGCAAGAATGGCGGAATGCGGCATGTTACGGTATACATTTTCGTTGCGGTAAATCGCGATCAACTGTTGGATAACGGCAAAATGCTCGGGATGAAAGCAGTGCAGTGACGGATCATAGGAGAAGTGCCTTGAAAATACATAGCATTCCCCGCGGTCGATGCATCGCAGCAATTCGCGAATATGCTTTACGATATATAGTCGCTGCGGCCCGACCCTCATTTCAACGGCCAAAAAGGCCTGCTCGTTGCCTGATGAAACCGGGAAGCAGGTGATTTCTACGTCAAGGAGTTGTCTGGTATCGAATAAGGGGCGGACACGGCTGGATTTGAGTGGAGTATCGTCAAATAAACCGAGTATTCGCTGGGCTAGCTGATCATTTCCCGATTCCATATTCATAGTTACGGCTCTCCTTTCTTTATGTGAGATGAGTATATATAAAGTGAACGCATGTTCGTGTATGTCGATAGCTATATGATATCAGAAAGCAATAAAAAAGAAACAACAGGACTTTGGAACTATGCGATTGTAGTCGAAATTGAGAATATATTCAGTGCCGATTGGTAAGATGGGAGTTAGGGTATATATTATGGTCAGTAATTACGTGTAAAGGCGTAATAGAGCCAATTATGGAAAGTTGACACCACTGACAGGATGTCTATAGGCATGTATAATAGGTGCTACGGTGAAATTATTGTTTTCAGAAAATACAAAATATCCCTCGAATCACCTAGGTAAAAGGATATCACCTGTCGAATGTAATAGCGATTATACTTTCTTGAGACTCATCTCGCGCAATTTAATTTTAAGACTATAGACTCATTTTTTTGAGTTGAATATAGGAAAAGGAGGCCTACCCGATGGCGGGCACATGGTGGAAGCTGAAAATCGGGCAGAGGCTTGAGTCCCTGCGCCGATATGTCTCGCCGGCACTGCTTGCTGCCGTGGGAGTATTCACAATTACTTGTATTGCATTATTTGTTCCCCCTTATATCGGAATGGCAGATAACGGCGACTATTTCCGAATTCTCTACAGCAATGGCCTGTACTTCAATGCACCCGATTACTACAGTCAGTATTTTGGATATTTTATTAAGGAATATGGAATATTCCAATACTACAATGAGAATGCGGCAACCTTATTCTCTTCCCAGTCCATATTCATCAAAGCGGCTATTTGGCTCAATCAATTATTTAATCCAGATGTATTCGATATCCGCTTCCAAGCTGCCATTTTTGTGGTGCTGTATACCGTTGCCGTATATTTGCTCGTGGAGAGCTTAACGTGGAAGGTAGCTTCCAAGTACGCATACCCAATTTCGATCATCGCGATATTTCTATTCGGTGATACCGCATATACCGCATACTTTAACTCCTTCTTTGGGGAGAGCATCGTGTTTATTATGCTGATATTTGTGTTCGCCTCGGGGCTGCTCATCTATCGCAATCGATACAATGACTATGTCATGATGGGTGTGCTTTTGGCCAGCGGACTGCTATTGACTACCAGTAAGCAACAGAATGCGCCTCTCGGCATCATTCTCGGCATATTTGGCATCTTCCTCATCTTTGTTCGGAAAGAAAGAACATTCCGGGCATTAATGTCTTCAACGCTCGTGCTTTTGCTTCTGGCTGGTATTGGCACTTACACGCTTATACCGAAGGAGTTCGTGAACATCAACCAATATCATGCGATGACGCGGGGGATATTGATGGGATCTGATGATCCGGAATCTACATTGGAACAATTCGATATGGACAAGCAGTACGCCATACTGAACAAAAGTATTTATTACGAGCTGTACACCACAGTAGATGTAGATTCTGAAATTCTAGAAAATCAGTTCTATAACAAATACGGATTTGTATCGATTCTTGGCTATTATGTAACTCATCCTTCTAAAGCTATCGACATGCTGGATTTGGCGGCCAAGAGCGCATTCAAAATCCGTCCTCCCGCAATGGGAAATTACGAAATATCGGTTGGAAAGCCATTCCGCGCGCAGACGACGTTTTTCTCGGGCTACAGCATCCTGAAGGCTAAAATGGCGCCGAAAACGTTCGGCTTCGTGATTTTGTGGATTGTGCTTGTTGCCGGATTGTACATGCCTTCCTTTGTTGCGGCTGCAAGAGCCAAGCAAATACGGCGCATGATCCGATTCTCCTTTATCTTTATCATGATTTTGATGGGATTGTCGGGAATTGCGGTGTCCATTATTGGTGCGGGGGATGCCGATTTGGCGAAGCATGAATTTGTATTTACAGCGGTGTTTGACCTTGTCACGTTTGTAACGGTGTCTGATGCTATACGCAGACGCTTATGGAGCAGGCAGGATGAAGATTCTGCACTGCTTACTTCTGATACCGGCACTCATGCTCATGAGGGGGCCAAGGTGGTGATGTAACGTGATCCAAAGAAAAATAATTGTATGCATGCTTGCATTGCTGCTACTGCTTGGATGTGGGATGCCTATGACCATTCACGCAGCAGAGCAAGCGGCCTCTAAGGTGCTTCTCATCTACGACAGCTTGGACAAAGGGACAACGAGAGAGGGAAATGTCGAGGCAATGCAGCGCCTGCTGGCATCCTATGGCGTGCAGGTTACGCTCGTTCGTTCTGACCATTATCAGCGGGGGCAGATGGACGCTTATGCGAAGGTGATAGGGATTCATAATCTGACTGATCTGAAGGAATCGAATCAGGATTTTCTTCAGGATGTCGAACAGTATCGAGGTGACTATTTGCACATCGGTACGAGAGTCCCAGCAGCGGTGACCGCAAGCTTAGAGCTTCGCGTTCACACTGGAGTGCCTGGCCCAATTCGAATAGCTATTGATCGCCTGGTTCAAGAGGCAATTCGTACCGAGCAAGTGACCATTATCGAACATGCTGTAGGCACCCGTTACGGGAGCCTGAGCCCAGCAGGCGCTCCGTCTGAGTTCCCTTACGGAGTGCAAAACGGCCGCTACGGTTATGCAGCTTATTTCGAGCGGGGCAATATCAGTGAACTGGCAATGTCGCATTTGTTGAAGGACTGGCTGGGCAAAGCAGGAGAGGCGCGCAGCTACGTTATTTTCAAGGAAGTATATCCGTTCTCCGACCTGCAGCTGCTGGAGCGGCTTGCCGACCGGATGTACGAGGTGGGGATTCCGTTCATCGCAAGTGTGCAGCCGGTGTTCATGAATACCGATTATCCGGCCATGAAGCGATATATGGAAACACTGAAGTATGTTCAATCCCGCAACGGAAGCATTATTGCAAATGCACCAGTCGTAGCCTCAACGGTCAATCTAAGCGATACGACATTAAAGGGAAAGATGGAAGGGTTCATTGACGTGCTTGCAGACTATGGGATTGCACCATTGGGACTTGGAGCGGACTTCTACTGGACGTATGACCAAAGATATGCAGAAGAGGGCATGAGCTTTACGGACTCGGTCGTGTTGTTTCCAAATAAGACGTTGAAGTACAGAATTCAGACGAATGAGTCCAAGGCATTCCCGTTCTCCGCATTCAGCATGCAGCCTGGATTTTTAGAGCAATTCGGTCATTCCGGGACTTTCATGCCTGCAATGCCTATGAATACCGCGTTAACCTTTGACTTTCCCGATACAGAGGAGAAGCTGGACGACATCGTAGAGCGATTGCAGAGCAGCTGGATAAGTTTTTCTGATTATAAACACGCCTCCCATACCGTTCGTACCCCCAACAGCATCATTATGTCTCGGAGCGGTAGTGTGACCATTAACGGACAGGGTGTAAACTTGGATGTCGTGATCAAGAAGGTAAGCTCGGATTATGTATATAAGGAAAAAGAAGTGAAGAGCTTTGAGACGTTGTTCAATGTACAGAACAAAATTTTTATTGTCATTATCGTACTGACGCTTATTGCATTCACAGGTTTCCTCATCGTGGGTAAGCGACTGTACAAGCGCAAATATTACAAATAAGGAGATAGCCATGACGACTGCAGATATTTTAATGCTCATAGCGGTTATCTGTATTTGGTCGCTCTTGCTCGTCAACGTCGTCCTGATCATTGCAGGATACTTGTATTACATCAAGATCGAGAACGAGGAAGTGCCGGAAATTAAGGGCGAGGCGCCATTCGTCTCCATCATGGTGCCCGCCCATAATGAAGGGAAGGTCATCACGAAGACGGTAGAGTCGCTATTGGCGCTGGATTATCCTCATGATCGGTACGAGATTATCGTTATCAATGATAATTCATCGGATAACAGCAGCGAGCTGCTGGGCGATTTGCAACGCAAGCATGACGGCCGCAACCTGATTGTCATCAACACGGATGCGGTGACAGGCGGCAAAGGCAAATCTAACGCGCTCAATATCGGATTCAAGCAGAGCCGAGGTGAATTGATTGCCATCTACGACGCAGACAATACGCCAGAGAAGACGGCTCTACGCTATCTGGTAGCAGAGATTACGAACGACGATACACTAGGTGCGGTAATCGGCAAGTTCCGTACTCGCAACCGCAACACGAACCTGCTTACGCGCTTTATTAACATCGAGACGCTGTCGTTCCAATGGATGGCTCAGGCAGGGCGATGGAAGCTGTTCAAGCTGTGCACGATTCCGGGGACGAACTTCATTATGCGGCGGAGCATCGTGGAAAGCATCGGAGGCTGGGACGTGAAGGCGATTGCAGAGGATACGGAAATTAGCTTTCGAATTTACATGATGGGTTATCGAATTAAGTTCCAGCCGAAATCTGTAACATGGGAGCAAGAGCCGCAGACGGTAAAGGTATGGTTCAAGCAGCGAACACGCTGGGCGAAGGGTAATATTTACGTCATCATCAAAAACATCCCGCTTCTTTTTGACCGCAAGGCACGAAATATCCGTTTTGATATCCTATATTTTTTATCGATTTACTTTTTGCTGCTTACCTCATTGGTCATGTCCGACATCTTGCTCATCTTACATGCTTTAGGCTACGTACATACGACGATAGCTGGCTTCAGTTCCTTCTTATGGCTGCTGGCCATCACGCTGTTCATCTTAGGTACCTATATTACGTTGATCACGGAAAAAGGGGAGATGGTGCTCTCCAATCTGTGGATCATAATGCTGATGTATGTATCGTATTGCCAAATGTGGATGGTAGTAGCCGCTTATGGGCTCTATAACTATGTGAAGGATTTATTATTCAAGCGAGAAGTCAAGTGGTACAAAACAGAACGCTTTTAGAAGGTCGGGTCGACTTTGATCACGTAGCATTTCAGGAAGTAACTCGGCATCGAATCTTGCAATCACTCTCGAAGTCCGCTGCTCATGTAGTC
>NZ_MAIS01000169.1:0-4114 GCF_001680695.1 Paenibacillus sp. KS1
ATGTGTCCAAATTTATGGGGTTAATCCGCTATGCACTTTTAGCTGAAATAATTACTAGATATACTGATAGATTAGTTGAGTGCCATTTAGTTTCTTCTGAAGAAATGGAGAAAATGTGGACTAGTGCGTTGGAGCCTTCAACTGTACCAAGAAGATTCATTGATCCTAAAAAATACTATGAAATGCGGATAAAGCAAATTCAGAAGGACGATGACATCACATAACACCTTTTACGCTATGGGCTTTGGCTTCAGTTCGCATGAAGGTTAGCTAGGAAGTTGATTCTGCTCTCAACCCTACGAGACTAAGTCCGTTGATACCGGCGCGTTCGCGTCTTAAGCCTCTCAGTTCGTGAATACAAAAACATTAGACCAAGTACGAGGTTAATCCATTTTCAGTACCTTTTCTACCGTGGAATGTTTACACATTAGTATATATATGGTAGTTTTTAAATAAATATATGCATTTTTTGTGTAGTAAGCGTGCTTTTGAAAGAAGGTGATAGTTTTGAGTAAAGAAATTAGGCTAATCGGCGAATTAATTTACGATTATCGGAAGAGACTTAGATACACTTTGCCGCATTTATCATCGTTATCAGGTATTCCTAAAGGAACGATATCGAAAATCGAAAGAGGAGAGACAAAGCATCCTGAATTAACTACTATTCTTTCCTTAACTTCTTCGTTATCCATTCCATATTCGGATGTGGTTGGTCATTACATCGTAACGGAGAGGCGTAAGAAGGTGCTGCAACGTCTGCTAATGGAAGCTATTCAGAGGGGCGAAAGCACAGTTATTGAAAAGATAGCAGTCAGGTTCCTGCAATCTGACAGTGAAGACAGCTACGATTTAATTGAAGAGCTGTACAAAATGACAGAAGCTGTGACTGATAATACGATCAGACTCACATTATTTGCTCTAATCGCAAAGTATGCCAGAGAGCACGGAGTACAACCTTACGTTGCCAAAGCTTTTTTTCAAACGTACTTGATTGAACGTAATGATTTTAGCAGGCTGGAGCAGACATTTCATACAGGAATATACCTGCTTAATTACATCGATTTTTTTCCAGAAGAGGAGAAAGGGCTTATTCATTTCAAATTAGGGTTTCATGCTTACGCGCTACAAATGCATGAGAAGAGCATTGAATTACTCTCTTCTGTTGTGGAAGAGTATAAGAGTGATCCACTTACGAGAGCTCGTGCCCTGCTTTTGACTAGCAATTCCTATTACTA
The DNA here is from genome assembly GCF_001680695.1 of Paenibacillus sp. KS1. Taxonomy (NCBI): domain Bacteria; kingdom Bacillati; phylum Bacillota; class Bacilli; order Caryophanales; family Paenibacillaceae; genus Paenibacillus; species Paenibacillus sp. KS1. The sequence continues at coordinate 1,236 of NZ_MAIS01000169.1, forward strand.
TTTGGGTAATTACTTTTTAGCAGAGCATTACATGCACGAATGTAACAAGTACTCGTTTAAAGAAATACAAGAAAACATTAAGCTTAATGAAGCTTGCATCCTTGGCAAGAAAGGACATATTGAGCAGGCCATATCACAACTTCTTATTTGTTTACAGCAATCCTCATCTGATCAAACCATCCATATCATTAACGAGCTTTTCGAATTATACCTTCATAATAAAGATACAGTTTCAATTGACATGTTACTCAAGCATGAATCTCAAATAATCAACACTGAATATAAGACGCCTTTTAAAAAATCTGAATTGGCTCTGTATTTTAAGTTAAAAGCAGGATATTACATACAGCTTAAAAAATATGAAGAAGCTATTGACTGCTTTATGCTGAGTATTTTGCATTATATAGGTGTAGATTCTCGTGTCAGGGCGAATGATTGTTTCAATTTAATTTTATTTATATTACCCAAATGGGCACAACAACAAGTTGATGACTCGACCAAGTAAGAGGAAGGAAAGTAATTATTATTACTTATCTTACCTCTTATTTTTGTTTGTGACAGAATATGTCGAAAAGGTTTTGTTAGAGGAAAAAAATAACGAATATAGGAAACCTGGTTTAAATTGTCATTGAGAAGGGGGTATCCAATCTCGATGCTAACTCAGGAAGAAGAATTAATTCGATTAAAAGTTAAAGAGTTGCGTGAACGCTTGGCAAGAACGGTAGAAAGTATGAAAAGCCTAAGTGATAGACATGTAGTGGAAATTAGTCAGGAACTCGACTGGTACATATTGCAGCTTCAAAAAATGAATTATTCGGATACGAAGAAAAAAGGTAACCAAAAGGTGATAGAAGGAGCTAGTATTTTTCTCTCTCAAGTAAGATAAGTCGATTAAAGAGGTTGTCTCAAGGATGCTACATGTTAGTCATTCTAGCACTCTTGTTTCAATAATATAGAGTCGATCCCAGATGAACATGTCAGGAAACACTGGAAATCGACTCCGAAGCGCTCTATCCTTTGCCATCCAAAGAAAACAGCTAGAACAATAATAACATCATTCAAATCTTTGTAATAGCATTGGGGCGAGTAGCCATTAATAATAGAGGAGGGTTGCCCGTTTGTTTGTAGTGTTCAAAAATACGAGAATTCTCACAGTCAGTATATTTGTACGCTACACCAATCATTAATTAATGTAGCTTCATTTGAGTAGCTATATAGTTGTACCTTCAGGGATTTTGATCAACATTTAATCTAGATGACATAGTACCATTACAAAATAGTGATTCTGCGTCATCAAGAAAACGAGGATCAGCTAATGAAGTCCGCCCATTGAGTCCTTGTTTGAATATCTCGGCTGAGAATCTATCAAAAATATAAGTATGAGGAGAGTCGAGTCGCAGTGAAAATTAAAAGCATTTCAATTTTTTTGCTTGTTATCGCTTTATTTTCAGTAAATGTCACCGGTGCCGCTGCATATAATAGTAAATACTCACCTAACGTGCAGGATGGTGGTCAGCAGTCGCTTGAATGGGCAAAAAAGCATAAATATATTGTCCCAAACAATCCCGCAGACGAAATTTTTGATACCTATGGTAATGACCCAGGGGTGGGTGCTACACGGGTCAATCTTACAACGTACGGTTGGTATGGTACACCAATTGTACAAGATGAGAAGTCGGGGAATTTCAACTCTGTCAAAGATATCGTTCTTTGGGTCGTTTTAAGTGTGATCAAAGATACGTTTGGAAAGATAGTCATCGAAGTCGCTAACTATGCGTTATCTAATATAGATGTAACGCAAGCAGCGACAGCTAAGACTATGATCTCTTATTCGTTTCCAACTAAACAGGGACAAGTGTGGTACAACAATATTTGGAACACATTGTTTGAAAGTACAAACCGAAATACATTCAAGCATTACTATGCGGTATGGTGGGACAAAAACAAAGAAGTAAGGCAAAGAACAAAAGACTACACCACTTCAAATGGATATCAACCAGTAAGAGTCGAAAGTGCAAAGCATTACAACGATCATACGTACATTCAAAATCAGGCATATGCAAACTATCTACAAGGAAAACGTTACACCTCTGAAGAATATTACCAAAACTAAAAGCGGAATGAACTCACAAGAACAGAGAATTTGTAGCTTGTGAGTTCTTCCTCTTATCTGGAAGGGATAGGTTGGGATGAAACAACTGCTTTTTGTGGTATTGGCAATTTTCTTTTTTACTGGCTGTACTGAGGTAAAAGATCAAACAAAACTTAAATTACCGACTTACATGGAGGAATTTAATGATTTTAGCAGCAAGATGGCGATGTACAGTAACTTCAAGAAAGAAACGCCTAAACATTACCGTTTAACAGCAACAATTGAACTGCAAAGAGAATCTGATGCCGACCGGATGCTATACGAAATAGCTATTAGGAAACCGACTATTGAAATGAAAAATGTAAAGATGACATTCGGACTCCATCCTAAAATGCTTCAACATCTATTAACTAGCAACGTTTTTAATACTACTGACGAAAATACCCCGTTACATTTGATGCCTGACAAAGAACCCTTTGGCCTTACGCTAGGACGCGGTCATATCATCGATAAATCCCTCATTGATCATGAAATGCTTTCTATTTATCGTGACATGTTCATTAAAATCACATACGAATCTAACGGAAAGCAGGTTATTGACTACCTGCAGACGGAGGGAGAAGTCACGAAGGAATTAGAGGACTACCTGAAACAGAATGCAGTTAAATGAAAAACGGTCGAGCCTCATTTTCGACTCTCTGCCATTTAGAGATAAATGATGGTGAGTGTAAAAACGAAAAGGAATAAAGAGATCATAAAAAAGATAGTTCCTATTGTGATAGTAAGT
>NZ_MAIS01000078.1:0-30002 GCF_001680695.1 Paenibacillus sp. KS1
GCTTGCGAAAACGATGATTAAAAAATGATAGGGATTAAGGCCGACAGAAATTGCAGGCGGGTTGCCTGCAGCTTTGGATACGGAAGCAAAGGAGAATGATAGGCGAGATGCGATGGGGTTCGTGGTTGAAGCAAGGCACGATTCTGGTAAGCATTATGGCTCTGGTGAGCGGATGCTTCGGATCGAAGCCTGTGCTGGAGGAGCTTGGTAAGGATGGCCGTGGCAAATTAAAGGTGCTTTACTCTAATGAGGGTGATTTTTTTCGAGAATACGGAAATGTATTTACGCTCAAATTTCCGAATATCGACATCGAAGTGGTCGAGACCAATGGATTATACCAGCAGATGCAAATCCAAAAAGGTGTTGATTATGGGACGCTATTAACGAAGCTGATCGATGAACAGCAGCCAGATGTGTTGACTCTATCAGCTCCAGAGTATGAAGAATACGCATTGGGCGGCAAATTATATAATCTAGATTCGATCATCAAGCAGGAGCAATTCGATCTGGAAGGGTTCATGCCGGGTTTGATTGATATGGTGAGAGAGCAGGGAGGAGGCGCACTATTTGGCCTGCCGCCGTTTTTCTATACGGATGTACTCTACTATAATGCCGATTTATTCAAAGCGAATGCGATAGATCTGCCCAAAGGCGGCATGACCTGGAAAGAACTGTTCAATCTGGCTGCGCGCTTCGAAGATGCGGGAATGCCGGGGCTATATGCTGGCTATGAGAACGCGGTTGGGATGCTGAAACGCATAGCGGACACATGGGGCCTGCAGGAATTCGATGCCAAGGGGGAGCATATTCTGCTCGAATCCGAGAGTTGGAAGCAGGCCTATCAAATGATGACGGATGCAATACGTACCCGCGCACTGCAGGTTCAGAAATCGGATGCGATGTTTCTTCCTTCGTCCAACAATCTCTTCCTGCAAGGCAACGCGGCCATGACCTTCGGCAGCTCAGGCTTTATTAGCGAGTTTAGCGATCCGCAGAACAAGAAGGCAAGCAAGATGGATTGGGGCATGGTTCCTGTCCCTATTGATCCCTCCCAACCAAATGAAACGACAAGTGCAAGGCTCTATGAGTATTTTGCCATTAACGAGCATTCGAGCAATAAGCGGGCCGCCTGGGAATTTGTAAAGTACGTCAACGGACCGGAGATGGCGAAGGCAAGCTCTGCCATCTACTATAAGCTGCCGACGCGAACCGGGTTCGTCAAGTCGATTCAGGGCAAGAGTACAGAAGCTTTCTATGCCTTGCAAATAAAAAATATGAAATACGAGTCGGCGATAAAGCGGGTTCCTAATGAATTCTACAGTGCATATGCTCCTTTGCAGGAGGAAGCATTGAAGGCCATCATTGACAAAGAGAAAACCGTGGATGAGGCCTTGACAGAACTACAGCAGAAGGCGCAGGCAGCGCTTCAGAAGGTGCGCCAAGACAAAGTGAAATAAAAGAGATCGATGAATAGGCGTGTAAAGGAGAAGTGAAGTGGAGAAATGAGGCGAACCGGAAAACGAAAGGCGGCTGTACTGATTGTGCTCAGCATCGTCCTGGTCATAAGCGGATGCTTCGGGAGTAAGTCCGTACCAGATGGGCTTGGCGGTGAAGGCAACGGGAAGCTGAAGGTGTATTATCCCTATGTGGAGGACTTCCATAACAAGTACGGCCAGTTATTTACCAGTCAGTACCCGGACATTGAAATCGAGATCATCAAGTCGGGGAATGAAGGAGAAGACGCATCGGACAAAGTAAGCCCACAGGAAAAGCTGCAGCGCATGATGGAGCAGCAGAAGCCGGACGTCCTTGTTCTCAATCTGGATGAGTACGAGCATTTATCCAGCGTGGGCAAGCTGTATGATTTGGAATCGGTGATCAAACAGGATCAATTTGACTTGGACGGTTTTGCGCCCGGTTTGATCGACATGCTGCGCGAGAAGGGTAACGGTTCTCTACTTGGGCTTGCTCCCACGATCTGGGCTCGGTATTTATACTACAATGCGGATATGTTCCAGGAGAAACGTATTGATCTGCCGGTGAACAAAATGCAGTGGAAGGATCTCTTTGAATTGTCTGCAAGATTCCATAACGGCAGGACGGATGAAGATGCTTCCTATGGATTGATCAATAATCAAGCTTCTGATGTATTGCGGGAAGTCGCGGATACGATGGATTTGCAGCTGTTCGATACGGAAGGCAAGAAGGTGCTGCTGCAGTCCGAAGGCTGGAAGCAAGCATTTCAGTTAACGGTTGATGCGATCCGGAAAAAGGCGGTATCCGTTCGTTCGCCGGAGCAGAGCGGCGATCCGGGATCGCGTTATATTTTAGCCATGAACAAATTCGTTAATGGGGAATCCCCGATGATTCTCAATGATTCGTCCTTTGCAGCACACATTGGCGGGTCTTCTTCCAAGATAAATTGGGGCATGGTAACCGTCCCTATCAATCCGGCGCACGCAGATGAGTCCGACAGAATCTCTGCCACGCAAATATTCGCCATTGCCGCCGATTCGGCAAATAAACATGATGCTTGGGAGCTCGTCAAGTTCATGAACGGCACAGGGATGGCGAAGATCATATCCCGTTCAGGAAGAAGTGATTTACCAGCGCGGACGGGATATATCCCGAGAAGCTTGGAAAGAGGCGCTGAATCCATTTATATGCTGAAGCCATCGAAGCATCATACGAACGAGCAGTGGAAGAAGAACATTCCAGACAGCTTCTATCAGGTGTATGAGCCGCTGCTGAATGAAGCGCTGCATGCGGTGGCCGGAGATAAGATGACATTGGAACAGGCGATTGCGGATCTGGAGCAGCAGGCGCAAGCGAAGCTGGATCTTGCCCGCAAGGACAAATAAAGCAGAAACAGCCATAGTCCGTTCTCCGCGGCTATGGCTGTTTGTTTGCGTAGGATAGGTATCCTACCTTAGTCTTATTTATTCAGCATCTGGAATACTTGCTCGACGTCCTTATCCCCACGACCGGAGATGTTGACGATGATGATCTGCTCTTCTCCAAGCATTGGAGCGAGCTTCAAGGTATGAGCAATCGCGTGTGCGCTCTCAAGTGCAGGAATAATGCCTTCTGTCTTCGACAGCACTTGGAAGGCTTCAAGCACTTCTTCATTCGTTACCGTCACATATTCCGCGCGGCCGGATTCCTTCAAGTGGCTGTGCTCCGGTCCGATACCCGGGTAGTCCAAGCCTGCTGCGATGGAGTAGGTTGGTGCTGGATTGCCTTCCTCGTCCAAGAGAACAAGACATTTGAAGCCGTGCAGTACACCAGGAACTCCCTTAGTTAAGGTTGGCGCTTGATCCGGCTCGACGCCAATTAGACGTACAGATGGATCCTCAATATAATGGGCAAAAGCACCAATTGCATTGCTGCCGCCGCCAACACAGGCGATAACGGCATCAGGGAGACGGCCTTCTTTCTCCACAATTTGACGCTTCGATTCTTCGCTGATAATCGATTGGAAATGCTTCACGATAGACGGGAATGGGTGTGGACCGACAGCAGAACCTAACAGATAGAACGTAGACGCATAGTTTTCCACCAGATCATCCAGTGCTACGTCCACCGCATCCTTCAGTCGTCCTTGGCCCTTCGAGACCGACACGACCTTGGCTCCAAGCAGTTCCATACGGAAGACATTCAGTGCCTGACGGCGAATGTCTTCTGCTCCCATGTAAATGATGCACTCCATGCCGAACATGGCACATACCGTTGCTGTTGCAACACCGTGCTGGCCTGCCCCTGTTTCCGCGATGATGCGGTGTGCGCCCATGCGCTTAGCGAGCAGAATCTGCCCAAGAACGTTGTTGATTTTATGGGAACCGGTGTGATTCAAATCCTCGCGCTTCAAATAAATCTTGGCGCCGCCAAGCTTCTCTGTCAGATGCTTCGCATAGGTGAGCGGATTATCACGACCTACGTATTCGCGTGCGTACATATTGTATTCTTGGATAAATTCCGGATCGTCCTTGTATTTGTAGAAAGCATCTGCGAGACGCTCCAATACTCCTTGCAATTGGGGCGGTACATAGCTTCCTCCGAACTGCCCGAACCTGCCTTGCTCTGTTGATACGGTCATGTGAATACCCCCTCGGTTCCAATGATTAGCAATAATTTGTCCATATTTTAGCGCACTATCGGGTTAAAGTCTAACATTATTTCTGGTGCATCAGCTCCTTATAGAGATGAAAAAGGGTATAAAGTTCAGGAGGTGTGTCCGAATCTTAGATGATGTGCGTCATATTATTGGAACATGAATGACCTAATGATATAATCAATATGATGAAAACGTTGTCTTTCGATTTGCGTTTTCGATTTGCGTAAGCGCGATCATAAGTTGGCATATGGGGGATCTCCTCTGAACGAGACAGATAAAGTCAGGCTTGAGAAGGTGAGGGAGAAACATGAAATTGTTAGGCGCTATTGAAGGTGGAGGCACGAAGTTTGTCGTTGCTGTCGGTACCGAAGATGGACAAATTCAGCAAATTGAATCGTTCCCGACGACGACACCGGAAGAAACAATGGATCGTACGGTTGCGTTCTTTAAAGATAAAGGGATTAGTAGTATTGGCTTCGGTTCTTTTGGACCGGTTGATTTGAATTCGAACAGTCCCACATACGGACATATTGCAAAGACACCTAAGCCGCATTGGAGCGGATATGATGTAGTCGGACATTTGAAGCGCCATCTTAATGTCCCTGTCGGCTTCGACACGGATGTAAATGGAGCGGCACTCGGTGAAGCGACATTCGGCGCGGCTAAAGGATTGAACAGCTGCTTGTACATTACAGTAGGTACAGGCATTGGTGCAGGTGCTGTCGTGGAAGGCAAGCTGGTTCACGGTCTGCTTCATCCAGAGATGGGACATATTATGGTGAAGCGCCATCCAGAAGATACGTATGAGGGCAAGTGCCCATACCACAAGGATTGCCTTGAGGGTCTTGCTGCAGGTCCGGCAATCGAAGCGCGCTGGGGTGTGAAGGCGTACGAGTTAGGCGAAGACCATAAGGCTTGGGAGCTTCAGACCTTCTATTTGGCACAAGCGCTCATGAACTACATTTTGACGATTTCTCCAGAGAAAATCATTCTGGGTGGCGGCGTTTCCAAGCAATTGCACTTGTTCCCACGCATTCGCGAGCAAGTGAAGACATTGTTGAACGGATATGTTCAGCATCCTGCCATCTTGGAAGTGAACGAGGATTACATTGTGCCTCCAGCATTGCAGGATCGCGCAGGTATTACGGGAGCGCTTGCACTTGCGGTACAAGCACTAAAATAGTAGAGAACCACGGGAGCGTTCCCCTGGGAAAATAAAAAGAAACCGTTCTTTGCTTAAATGGATGCACGATCAGCCATTGGGTGAAAGGAACGGTTTCTTTGTGTTTGCGAGGTTTGCGGAGGTGCATGTATCTCAGGCCCTCAAAGCTGATTAATAAAAGCCAATATGCGATCATTCACTTCATCCGGGAATTCCCCGTTGATTGCATGGGATGCGTTGGGCCAGCATTCGATTTGAATATGGGGGGCGTAAAAAGAAGTTTCCCGCACCGCCTTCTCTGAATCATGCATCGCGCTGTTCTTGGCCATGAGTGCTAGAATAGGCATATCGATTGTCCGTATTTGCTCCTTGCTGATCAGAACCGGCGCAGGAAGGCTGAGCTTGAAATTTCGCATGCCGAGCTCGATTAGCCTGGCAATTGGTTCGCGTTCGTCCGCTTTGGCTCCACCAGAGATGCAGCTCAACATTTTCCAACGTATAAAACTGGGTACGATTGGAACAGCTGCCGGAATGGAAGCTGCAATCATCTTCAGCGATAGGGGAGCGAATACAAAGACTGGATCTAATAGACTGATGGAAGCCAAATGTGAAGGGGCGTGCCTTGCGAGATTCGCCGCTGTCCAGCCTCCAATCGATACACCTACGAGGTGAACAGCCCTGACCCTTAAGCTGGACAAGGCATCACTTAGCCAACTGGCTTGATCTTCGGAGCTGCGAATCGGCTTACTCTGCCTGCTCATTCCCGGTTCTCCAAGCAGATCGAGCGTATAGACAGGCCTCTCCTTCATGAGACCGTGAAGATTCGGTGCCCACATCGGCGTAGATGATGAGCGCCCTGGCAGCAGCAGGAGGGGCTCCTTCCCCTGATTTTCTGGCTTTGTGAACAAATAGCTTCTTACGCTTCCAAAGGAAGTCTCGATATCCATCGTTTCCTGCGGCTTGGGGAGCAGCTTCATCGCTTCCCAATAAGCTGCTTCAAAGTCCGCCTTCCCTGTCTCTGAAACATATCGCCCGATTTTTGGTAGGTCATTTCTCCTCTTCATACTCCCTCCTCTCCGCTCCCTAAGAAATGTCGATGAGCTTCTTCAATAAAGTGTTCGCAGTATTCGGTTAGGAACCGATCTTCCTCTGGCCAGTGTTCCTTCTCTTCATAGCTTATCCGGTATGCTTCCCTCATCTCTTGCTTCTCCTTGGTAGCATACCGAACAAAGGAATCCCACCTCTTGCCAAGGGAGTAACCGGCGTCACTGACAGGATGAATGCCATTAATCATGAGCATGTAAGCTTCCAAAGTCAGCCCCTTCCACTGCCAATATACCTGGATCGCAGCTTGATCATTTTGAACATGCTGTTCAAATATTGCCCTGGCTTCCGTTGGAAGGTTCATGTTGATATAGTCCAAGAGAAGATGTTTCCGTTTATTCAAAGTCAGCTCCATGATCGTCTCCACATTGATCGAGTCACTGTTCTCCATGCACGATACCATTGCATCTATGAATGCCCGGTCTGAGCGGAATTCCATTTCTTTTGTGAACAGAAGGTCGCTTTGGCGCCGCAGTATACGCTTCAGATCTCCTTTATTTTCATACGTAAGGCATTGTTCTTGAATTTCTTTTAGGTTAAAGCCTAAGTCTTTATAAAAAAGAATTTGCTGCAGCTTTACCAAATCGCGCGCTCTATAGATTCTTTTATTGCTGCCTCCGCTGCGCTGAGACGCCAGTAAACCGATGTTATCGTAATACTGAATGGTTCTAACGGTAGTGCCGCACAGCTCTGCTAATTGTCCAATTGCGTATTGTTGTTCCTCCAATTCTTCCACCTCCTGCAATTACTTTCCCATATGACGTAGCGTCACGCGCAAGCCTTATTTTTGCTTTTTCATGCATCTTGGCAGCTTATTCTACGACATCCCTGCACTGTCTGATCTAGCATATTTCATCGGATTGCATACTTTTTCCTGCACTAGGGAAAGGTAAGGCGTACTTAGCGTACTTACATACCTTGATGCGATGAGGGGTTGAATCACATGTTCAAATCAGCGTTCGGCGTGTTGCAGAAAGTAGGCAAGGCGCTTATGCTGCCTGTCGCCATCCTGCCTGCGGCAGGTATTCTGCTTGGCATCGGCAATGCGCTGCGCAATCCGGATATGATTGCGAGACTACCTTGGCTTGGAAATAGTGCAGTCAGTGTCATCACGAACGTCATGGAGCAAGCGGGAGGCATCGTATTCGATAACCTATCTCTCTTGTTCGCGGTTGGCGTTGCCATCGGTCTTGCTGGCGGAGACGGGGTAGCGGGCTTGGCGGCTATCGTTGGTTACTTCGTTATGAACGTAACGATGAAGGTCATGATGAACGTTACACCTGATGTTGTGGCTGGCAATTCTGCATATGCTACGATTCAAGGTATTCCGACTCTGCAAACGGGCGTGTTCGGTGGGATTATAATCGGGATTGTCGCAGCTGTTCTGTACCAGCGATTTTTCACCATTGAGCTGCCCTCTTATTTGGGCTTCTTCGCTGGCAAACGGTTCGTACCAATTATTACGGCTGTAACCTCGCTTATTATCGGTATCATCATGGTGTTCGTCTGGCCATCTGTTCAACATGGCTTGAATGCCTTCTCGCATTCTTTGCTTGATTCGAATCGAGCGCTAGCCGCGTTCATATTTGGTATTTGTGAGCGGGCACTGATCCCGTTTGGGCTGCATCATATTTTCTATTCTCCATTTTGGTTCGAATTTGGGGAATACATGGACAAGGCAGGTCAGCTCATTCGCGGAGACCAGAAAATATTTTTTGCCCAGTTAAAGGATGGGGTGCCTTTAACAGCCGGAACCTTCATGACTGGTAAATTTCCATTCATGATGTTCGGACTCCCGGCGGCTGCACTGGCAATCTATCATGAAGCGCGCAAGGAGAACAAAGCCGTAGTAGCAGGCTTGATGGGTTCGGCCGCACTAACTTCTTTTTTGACAGGGATTACGGAGCCGCTTGAGTTCTCATTCCTGTTCGTTGCTCCTTTACTATTTGCTGTGCATGTGGTGTTTGCGGGGCTGTCGTTCTTAACCATGCATTTGCTTGGCGTCAAGATCGGCATGACGTTTTCGGGCGGCGTTATTGACTATTTGCTGTTCGGCGTCTTGCAGAATCGGACGCCATATTGGCTCGTTATTCCGGTGGGGCTTGTGCTTGCTGTCATCTATTACTTTGGCTTCCGCTTTGCTATTCGCAAGTTCAATTTGCGAACACCGGGACGTGAAGACACAGCTCCAGCAGCTGCCGCGGCTACGGGGTCAGCCGCTTCTAATGAATTGCCGCGCGGCATTTTGAATGCGCTTGGCGGCAAGGAGAACATTGCTTCCCTCGATGCATGTATTACGCGGCTTCGTGTACAGGTGAAGGATTCCGGTGATGTGAATAAGGATCGGCTGAAGGAGCTCGGAGCCTCTGGGGTTCTTGAGGTCGGCAACAGCGTACAGGCGATATTCGGAACGCGCTCTGAAACCATTAAGCATCAGATTAATGAGCTCATCACGCAGGAATCGATGGAGCTGAGGCCTGACGATGGAGATGCAGAAGTTCAACGTGAAGCGGATACAGAGCCAGAGGATCGAGACAGTCGTCAGACATCGGATCGAGATACGGGTGATAATCGATAGCGCTTAGAAGAAAGCTATAGAAATACGGCGTAGAAGTAAGATGTACAACCTGTTTTATATACCTGATTGCTGGCAACCGAATGAGGCAACTGAGAAATACAAGCAGCTTCGAACCGCATGTCAGTGATTGAAGACTGTCCCCTCACAACTTTGAGTTGTGGGGGGATTTTTGATTGTAAGGTTTGTTATCTGGGTTCACAACCACATCTCCAAAAAACTTCTCCTGCTTAATAGGCTCATGATCACAGTAAAGTGTGATGTGTTGGTATTGATTAGAAATTTTCCGTTACTACAACATAATTGTTAACCCATTAACATAATATTTGGTTAACAAACTCTTGTCCTTTGAGAAATCATTAGGTAAAATATATTTCTGAAATGTTAACTATATATTTATTTCTATGGTTAACGTTGAGGAGGTGCTGCATATGGTTCCATATATACATACAGACGAGAAACACCATTTCTCAAGAGGGCTATTTATATCCTCCACAGGAACTGGGATAGGGAAAACGATTGTGACCGCAGGAATAGGGGCGTACTGCCGTGAGATATGCCAGCGTCGAATTCGAATATGGAAGCCGGTACAGAGCGGGGTAGCCTTAGGTGATCCTGAGGCAGACAGCTATCGTCTGCGAATGGGAAGCGGACTGTTAGAGACACCGGAAGAAGAGATCGCGACATGGACGCTGCCAGATCCGTTGGCGCCATGGATGGCGTTTGAACGGGCGGGGGTTCCATTTACATTCGAGCGCTTGTTGGAGGAAGGACGGAAACGGCAGAAGGATGGTTCCTTTTTGCTGGTTGAAGGAGCGGGAGGGATCGCAGTACCGTTCAGCGCAGAGTACACGATGGCTGACGCTGCTCGCGAACTGGGTACACCTGTGCTGCTCGTAGCTCCCCCCGGTTTAGGGACAGTAAGCCATACGGTGACAGCAGTGCAGTATGCGAGGGAGCGAGGCATCACGGATATAGCAGTCGTATTCAGCGGACCGCGGTCATTGGCAGATGAGCGAGAGATTGCGGAAAATGCTCGGATGATTGAGGCCATGGCTGGTGTGCCCGTATGCGGAATTGTTCCCTGGCTAATGCAGCCTGCCAATGCTCAAGCAGTGGAAATGGAAGCTTGGGTGGCTTGGCGAGAGCAGTGGCTTGAATCCTTTGTCCGAATGGAGAAAATGATGGATTGGCTGCGGAAGCGGATATAAGCGGCATCGGGGACAAAACGATGGATAGACATTGAGATGGATAGACACAAAGATGGATAGACACAGACACAGAGATATAGATACAGAGGTGTAGACACAAAGATATAGACAAAGATATAGACAAAGATATAGCACTGAGATGTAGAAACAAAGATATGGGCAAGGATATAAGCACATAGACATAGACGCAGAGATGCAGATACAAAAATGGAAAGACACAGATAGATGTAACGTTACACGGATGCATAGAAGCTGAAACAGAGGATGCCACAACCTTTAAGGGAGAGATCAGGATGAAGGAACAGTTGGTAAAGGCGGGTATGGATTGGCGCGGTCTTGCAGCAGAGATCATTGAGGGGAAGGTATTATCGCGTGAGGAGGCGCTATCCGTTCTGAAGGCTGAGGATAGTGAGCTGCTTGCCATTATGGATGGGGCGTACCAGGTGCGGCGGCATTATTACGGCAATAAGGTGAAACTGAACTTGATTATTAATGCAAAGAGCGGTTATTGCCCGGAAGATTGCGGGTATTGCTCACAGTCGACTCAATCTGATGCCCCAATCGAGAAGTATACGATGCTGGAGAAGGATACACTTGTGGACGGTGCGCGCAAAGCGATGGAAATGAAGGTGGGGACGTATTGCATTGTCGCCAGTGGGCGGGGGCCTACGAAGCGGGAGTTGGATCAGGTCGTTGCAGCTGTAGAAGAAATCAAGACGACAATGCCGATGAAAATCTGCGCGTGCCTAGGGATACTCTCGCAAGAACAGGCGGATCGGCTGAAGCAGGCCGGCGTTGATCGTTACAACCACAATTTGAATACGAGTGCCGATCATTATTCGCATATCACTTCAACGCATACGTATGAGGATCGAGTACATACGGTAAGTACAGCCAAGGCAGCAGGTATGTCTCCGTGTTCAGGTGTCATCATGGGGATGGGGGAGACTGACGAGCAGTTGGTGGATGTGGCCTTTTCCTTGCGCGAGCTGGATGCAGATTCGATTCCAATCAATTTCTTAAATTCAATACCTGGTACGCCACTGGCTCACCTGAATGAATTGGATCCGCGCCGCTGCTTGAAGGCATTGGCGATGTTCCGCTTCGTCTGCCCATCGAAGGAGATTCGGGCATCCGGAGGTCGTGAAGTGAATCTGCGTTCCTTGCAACCGCTAGCGCTCTATGCGGCTAATTCCATTTTTGTCGGCGACTACTTGACGACAGAAGGGCAGGAAGCAACAGAAGATCAACGGATGATCGAAGATCTCGGATTTGAGATTGAACGATGTGCGTTATAAGTTCTGGGTCTGACCGCTGGGCATGGATGCGCGAACAATTGGCGGAACGCGAGCAGGTCGGGCGTCTGCGTCAATTGACGCAGACAACTTGGCTGCCAGATGGATGGGTGAATCGCGATGGGAAGAGGGTACTTAATCTTGCCTCCAACTATTACTTGGGGCTATACCCTTGGATATCTGAGACAATGTGGCGATCATTGAATGAGGAAGCTGTGGAGCTGGGGGAGCCGGGACTGCGGATCGGGTCTGGGGCTTCGCGCCTCATTACAGGGCATGATCCTCACCATGAGGCATTAGAGCGGGAGATGTTGGATTTCAAGCAGACGGAGGCATGTCTCATTTTCTCAAGTGGATATATGGCTAATGCGGGAATTATCTCTGCGCTTGTCGGTCGTCACGACGTGGTATTTAGTGATCGACTCAATCATGCGAGCATTGTGGATGGGATTATGCTAAGTCGTGCAGCGCATGTTCGCTACCCGCATCGCGATCTCAATCGACTGGAAGACCAACTGAAGAAGTGGACGGTTGGTGCATCGGGGGCGGGGAGGGCGTCACGCAAGCTGATTGTGACCGATGCGGTGTTCAGCATGGATGGAACAAGGGCACCGCTGGAAGAGCTAGTTATGTTGAAGGAGCGGTACGGTGCAATCCTGATGGTGGATGAAGCGCATAGTGGCGGTGTGTACGGTGCCGAGGGGGAAGGACTCTGCCATGCGCTTGGCATTCATGGGCATGTGGATATCATTATGGGCACGTTCGGCAAGGCTTTCGGGGCAGTTGGTGCCTATGTCGCTGCGGAGGATATTGTGATTAGGTATCTTGTGAACCATGCTCGAACTTTTATCTATAATACGGGTTTGCCGCCGTTCATAGCAGCGCTTGTGCGCTCACGGCTTAGGGAAGTTCGCGCTGCAGGCCAGGCTCGTTCGGAGTTGATGCATAAGGCGGCGCTCTTTCGTACGCGATTGCAGGCTGGCGGCCTCGACACGGGAGAAGGGGACAGTCATATCGTTCCCGTCATGCTCGGCTCTGATCAGAGAGCAGTTGCGGTAAGCGCGGCTCTGACTGAAGCTGGCGTAGCGGGTCTTGCGATTCGCCCCCCAACTGTGCCGGAGGGTACAGCGCGCATCCGGTTCGCACCGTCTCCGCTGCATCAGGATGAGGATCTGCTGCGGGCAGCAGATAGGGTCGTGGATGCTGCGAATCAATGGCAGGAAGCGTAACACGCTGATCGGCGACAGTAAAGGATATAAACTTAGAAATATAGAGGATAAAGATAAAGTTTGAGAGATAGAGAATGAGATAAATATAAAGGCAAAGACAAAAACAGTAGGACTGACAGTTACACGGGGCAAAACAGAGATAAGGATGAGAAGATTGGTAAATATGAGAGTGATGCAAAACTAGAAATTAAAAATTGATGCGGGATAGAGCATGAAGATAGAGGTTGATATATGGATGAAGAAAGCGATGGCATGAAATATGTACGCTATCATACCGTCCATGCTGAAGGGGATATGGGGAGGATGGAGATTCAATCGACAGGATTTGAAAAAGGCTGCTTGCAAGTTGCGGCATCATTGAAGCTCCCATCTAAACCGAAGCTGTTATGGGTACATGGCTGGGGAATGTCCTCTTCGGTATGGAGGCACCTTGCGGCGATGCTGCCCGAGTTCGAGCATCGTTATGTGTCGTATGCTGATGCGAGTACAGTTTCAGAGCTGCTGGCTGCGGTTCGAAGGCCATTTGAAGAGGAGTCGGAAGGGGAATGGCATGCGATTGGTTGGTCGATGGGCGGTATGCTGCTGCTAGAGCTGCTGACTGAATGGCGCGAGGCATCGGACATCGGGCTGAATAAAGCGTGGGAGCAGGATCAAGGGCAAGAGCAGGTGCGAAAGCAAAGGCAAGAGCAAGTCCAGGTACGAAAGCAAAGACAAGAGCAAGTGCAAGAGCAAGTGCAAGTGCAAGAACAAAAGCAAGAGCATGAGCGGGGGATTGGGCGAACAGGTTGCATGGGCGACTATGTCGCAGCTGTTCGCCCGCCCGTTGTGCGCAGCGTCATTCTGACGGGAACCACGCTGCGCTTCATTGACGACACAGGTCAGGCCGGCTGGCCAGACCGGGTCGTCCGGCGCATGCGCCGCCGCTTGGCGCAAGCTGCGCCGGCGGATACACTCCGCGCGTTCGCGGAGTGTATCCCGGCTGCGGCGGAGCGCGCGAGCGCCGAGAGCTGCCGCTGGCTGCTGGAGCACACGGCAGCTCTCGGCAAGGACATCACGCCCGCGGGGCTTGATGCGGGTCTGGCCTACTTGCAGGAGGCCGACCTGGAGCGGGCGTGGGCGCGTCTTACCGACGCGCCGGATGGTCCGCGCCTGTACTGGCTTCATGGCGCGGACGACAGCGTATGCCCGCTTGCTGCGCAGCAGCGGGCACAAGCGGCATGCGGCCACCGGAACGCTGCGCGGTTCGTGGTGCTCCCGCACGCCGGGCATGCGCCGTTCGCTACGCAGACGGCGCAATGGCTGCACCATATACGCATGTGGTGCAGCGCATCATCGAAGGGGTCGCTATTCGATGATTTTCAGATGGAACAGGGAGGGGAAGCGTGATGTTTGCGGGGGCGAATGTGGACAAACGAATCGTGCGGCAGCGCTTTGATCGGCACGCTAAAGAGTATGACCGTTATGCCGAAGTGCAGCGGGTAATGGCGGATGAGCTGGTCGAGCGTATGTGTCAGACTATAAGACCGCCCTTATCTGAAGGAACACCACAAGGGAATCCTCCTAATACTGAGTCACTAATTTACGACATAGACCTTGATAAAATGACTGCATCGATCGATGAAGTAAGCTGTGCAGTGCGCATTCTTGATATCGGATGCGGGACGGGGATGCTGTCGGAACGATTAGCGCGTGCCTTTCCGGGAGCGGAGCTCACGCTGGTGGACTTGTCTTCGCGCATGCTGGAGCGGGCTAGTACGAAGCTGACACATGCAGGAGTCTCACCTGCCAACATACATCTTATCACTGCCGATGCGGAAGCCTGGCTGGAGAGTGCTTGCGGGCGGGAGGAGACGGAGAGGCCAATCTACAACATTATTGCGTCTAGCGCAGCTTTCCAGTGGTTCAATTTCCCGGCTGATACAACTCATCGCTTGCTGCAATTGCTGGCTCCTGGCGGGCTATTGGCGTTTGCTACCTTCTTGCCAGGAACGGTGAGAGAGCTGCATGACGCTTTCCGCCAAGCGGAAGCGCTGCTTGGTTTTCCTACCCAACCTCACGGCCAGAGCTATCCGAATAAGGAAGATTGGATGACATGGCTGCTCGAACATGGAGGAAATAGCCCAATTCGTTGGGAGACAAGCAGCTATCGCTATACATTTCCTGATGCTCGGACTGCACTTGCGCAGGTGAGGCGTGTTGGTGCGGGCAATGCTGTTCACGTTCACGACGATACTGGGGCAGTGGGTGATGGACAGCGTAAAAGTGCAAGCAGCAGGAAGCTCATTCATGCGATGCTGCAAGCCTATCAAGCAACATTCCAGCAGGACGATGGGCGAGTCCCGCTTACTTACGAAGTAGCATATTGCCTTACCCAGAGGGGGCTGCATACCAAGTGATTCGAGGATTGAAGGAAGGCATCCGTTGTAGGCCATACAAAAAACGGTCGTGCTGCGACTGTCTCAGTTGACAGTGCCCACGACCGCTCTAACGTTTTGCGATAGGATAAATTAAGAAAAGCAGGTAACCTGTATGTCACGTAGAAGGGATTCCACGTCAGACAGTTTCACCATACCGGCTGAAGGCATAAGCGCATTCGCTGTACCACAAGCGGCGCCAAGCTTCAGCCTCTCTTCAGGAGAGCAGCCGCGATGATCTGCGACGACGAGTCCTGCAACCATAGAGTCTCCGCTTCCTACAGCATTGACGGTTTCTACGCGCGGGATGGATACGCCGTACAATCTTCCATCAGAGCCTGCCAGAGCACCTCGCTCGCCAAGGGAGACGATCACATTGGAAATACCATCCTGCATGAGCTGCTGAATGGCTCGTACGATCTCGTCCTCATTGTCGGCAGAACCACCCGTGAGCTTCGTAACTTCATGCTCGTTTGGTTTAATCAAGTAAGGCTTACTCTGGATGCCTGCGATCAGTGCATCGCCACTCGTATCCAAGATCGGAATCGCGCCTTGGCTTCGCGCGATCTGAATCAAGTTGGCATATAGATCTGTGTCGCATCCCTTCGGCATACTGCCAGAGAAGACTACATGAGAAGAACGAGAAGCAAGCTCTTCGATCTTAGCCTTCATGGCCTCAATCGCTTCCGGTGTAATCACAGGGCCAGCTTCCAGCAGCTCCGTCTGCGAGCCTCCTACCGGATCAATAATGTTCAGACAGAGGCGGGATTCTCCGGACACGGAGAGGAAATCTGCCTGAATACCTTCCTGACGAAGCATATCCACGATAGCCATGCCATTATAGCCAGCCACGAATCCAGTCGCCGTCACTTCTTCTCCTAGTGCATGGATGACGCGGGCGACATTGATCCCTTTGCCTCCTGCCGTAGCAAGTGTCTCATCAGCCCGATACAGCGCATTACTGCCGAATCCGGGAATGTAATAGGTCTTATCAATAGCCGCATTAAGGGTAACAGTTGTAATCATATTCAATCCTCCAGCCGCGATTAGCGAACGGCGCTCGCCTTCCCGATGCAGCCCGCCATTTCCATTTTGCGGATTGCCAGTTCCTTCACTGCTTGCTTCGCAGGCACCATATATTTGCGTGGGTCATTCTCATCTGGGTTCGCTGTGAACACATCTTTGATCGCGTTCGAGAAGGCGATGCGTAGCTCTGTTGCGACGTTCATCTTACCCATGCCCAGCTTCACGCAGCGCTTCACCTGCTCCTCAGGAATACCGGAGCCGCCGTGCAGTACGAGTGGTACGCTAACTTGCTTATAAATTTGTTCTAGGCGATCGAAGGCGATTTTCGGTTCGCCTTTATATATGCCGTGTGCAGTTCCGATAGCAGGAGCCAACGTTGGAACACCTGTCGCTTCTACGAATGCCACGCACTCTTCAGGAACAGCCAGACGCGCATCCTCTTCCTCGACGACAATGTCATCCTCCACGCCGCCGACCTTGCCCAGCTCCGCCTCGATATTGACGCCAGCAGCAAGCGCTACCTTCACGACCTCTTGCGTGCGGCGAACGTTCTCTTCATAAGGATGCATGGAAGCATCAATCATAACAGATGTATAGCCTGCGCGGATACATTGAACGAGCAGCTCATAGTCTGTGCAGTGATCCAGATGCAATGCGATGGGTATAGAAGCTTGCTTCGCTGCTGTCTGAGCGGCAGCTACAATATATTCTGGTCCTAGATGCTTCACGGTTCCGACTGTTGTCTGCAAGATAAGCGGTGTATTCGTCTCTTCTGCCGCTTCCACGACCGCTTGCAGCATTTCCAGTGTATGTACATTAAATGCAGTAATTCCGAATCCTTGTTCACGTGCAGCTTGGAGCATGGATGTAGAGCTGATAAGATGTCCCATTTCCGTAACCTCCTGCATATAAATGATTGAAACAATCAAAATAATGATTTATAATTTCATTAAGTTGATTATAAGGGAGGAATTTGTGATATGTCAAACCATCTTGATACACATACGTACCGGGAAATCAGCGATCAAGCGGCGGCGCTGCAAGCGGCTTGGGATCAGCTGCACAATCAGAAGGATTGGGTAGATCAATATATAGGAAACGATCAATTTGAAGAGGTTGTATTCATTGGTTCCGGGTCTTCTTGGTACCAAGCAATGACAATGGCGGCAACATACCGCAAGTGGACAGGAAGAAGTGCAGCTGCACATCCGTCCTCTGATCTGTTCTTGTTCCGCGAGCAGACGGTCACGCCATCGAAGAAGGTGCTGCTTGTCGGTGTATCTCGCTCCGGCGAATCCCATGAAGTGATTCTGGCGCTGGATTCCGTCAAGGACTTGACGCATTGGACAACATGCGGCATTACCTGTCATCCGAACAGCAAGATGGCGCAAATGACGCCATGCCTTGTATCTCCGCTAGGCGCTGAGAAGAGCACAGTTATGACGAAATCACTCAGCAGCATGACGTTCATGATGCAGGCGGCAATTGCACTGGGTGCAGGACGGACGAAGGAATTGTCCGAACTTGAGGGAGTATTGCAATCCAGCAGTGCCTTCGTTACAATGGCGGATGACACGACATCTGCGTGGGTGAAGAGCAATCAATTTGATAAGACGATTTACTTGGGTATGGGCGCATTGTATGGATTGGCATTGGAAGCTTGCCTGAAGCTGAAGGAAATGACCTACACGTGGACAGAAGCATACGGCACATTGGAATTCCGCCACGGACCGAAGTCGATTGTTGAGCCAGGAACGCAGATTGTGCTGCTCTTATCGGAAAGCGCTCGTGCTTACGAACTCAAGGTAGCGCAAGAAATGAAGGCATACGGGGCGATAGTTGTCACTGTAACAGCGCAAGCGGGAGCGGACACCGCATTTGCAGACAAGGTCATTGAGCTTGGCCATGTGGACGCAAGCGATGAAGCGCGTGCAGTGCTGTACCTGCCTTTTGTTCAATATAACGGATACTACACAGCGCTCAAGCGGGGCTTGAATCCGGATGATCCACGGAACTTGACGCAGTTCGTATCCATTTAATGTAGAGCGAGCCGTTCAGGCTAGTATTCAAGGTTGCAGGAACTGATAGCAGCTCGCGCCTTGCATAAGGATCACGTTTCTTCATAGAGAAGCAAGCCCCGACACAGGTATGATAATGGAACGGATGGAGTGTAACGTATGAGTGAATCGTTATCCAAGGGCGAATTGCGACGCCAGCAAATCCTGCAAGTCATGAAGCAGAATGGACGCATCACGATATCAGAAATCATAGATCGGTTCGAATGTTCGGAAGCTACGGCCCGCCGTGATTTGGATCTCATGGAGCGCAAGGGAGAACTGATCCGCACAATCGGTGGAGCGCTGCTTGAAGGGCCAGGCATGGTAAGGGAAGTCTCCTTCGACGAGAAGCGTCAATTGCTGTGGCTGGAGAAGGAAGCGATCGCAAGACGAGCCTTGGAATTCATTGAAGAAGGCGACAGCATCTGCTTGACTGGGGGGACGACGACATTCCTGTTGGCTCGGCTATTGAAGCAGCGCCAAGGGATTACCGTTGTAACCAATGCAGTCAACATTGCGATGGAGCTGTCCGATTGTGAGGGAATTCAAGTTGTTGTCATCGGAGGCGTAATGCGCAGCAACAGCTTCGAGCTGTGCGGGCCATTAGCGGAACGGACGATTGAGCATTTAAATATTGAGAAGCTGTTCATGGGAATAGACGGGTTTTCGACAACGAAAGGGATTACCACATATTCCGAGCTGGAAGCCCAGACGGCCCGCATGCTAATGCGCCAAGCGCAGCAGACTTTTGCGGTATTTGATCATACGAAGGTGGGCAAAGCATCGTTATTTACAGTGACTACTGTAGATGGGCTTACGGGATGCATAACGGACAGCCTATTGCCGGACGATATGGTCAGCACCTTGCAGCAGATGGGGGTATCTTGCTATTATGCGGGGGACGAACAGTAATCAGCTAAACCTAAGTATATTAAGGGTGGAGTAAGAAGGGGAAACTTGTGTCATATGCGGTTTGAAACGTTTTCTCCAGTGCTGCGTATGATATGCAATAAGATGTAATCATCAAATAAACACCCAATCATGTGGTGCAAATGTGGATATAGTGGGTATATTTGTATTGTAACCATGGCGAATCGCAGACGGTATGATTTGTATCCAGAACGCACATCTTATGGATACCGCATAACTCAGCAGCCACTTGAGGATGGACGAATCGACTAGATTTCACCAACAGTCCGCTCGCTTGCATCCCGCGCAACCACCATGATACAATGGGTGTGAATCTTTACACATGAAATTAGCGTGTTACTAGTGCGACTAGGCATGAGCTAAGCGGCCGTTCACGGGGTGAACTGCATGCTTTAGCGCATGCCTTTTTATTTTCTCATAAGAGAAATTGGATTTTTTTGTCGGTTATCACAACAACCACAATGACGGACGAAAGTTCACATGGTTAAATACAAGGAGGAACTCAATATGTTTGGTTTTGGTAAAAAGAAAAAGAAAATTTCTATTACAGCACCGATCACAGGTCAAGCAGTACCTTTGGAGCAAGTTCCAGATCCAGCATTTGCACAAAAAATTATTGGTGACGGAATTGCTATAGAGCCAACAGAAGGTGTATTTATAGCTCCATTCGACGGTCATGTCGTGCATTTGATCGATTCTCATCATTCCTTGGTGCTTGCGCATGAATCCGGCTTGGAACTACTCGTTCACATCGGTGTGAACACCGTATCCTTGCAAGGAAAACCGTTCAAGCCACATGTGAAATCCGGCGACAAAGTGAAAAAAGGCCAAACGCTTATCGAGTTCGATATTGCACAAATTAAAGAAGCTGGCCTTCCTGTTATAACACCAATTATCGTAGCAAACGGCGACATCGTTGCTGAGCTGAAAGCGAACACAGGCAATGTAAAAGCAGATTCCGATGAATTGATGGAAGTTGTATTGAAATAGATGGTTTTGAACTAAGTTCTGAACGAGAGAAGCAACACATTCTACTACTACCGAAAAGAGGGCATAACAATGGAAAAACAATTTACAATTAAAAACCCACAAGGTATCCACGCTCGTCCAGCGGGCGCAATCATGAAGAAAGCTGCTGAATTCGCAGGAGAGCAAATTACAATCGAATTCAACGGCCGCAAAGTAAGCGCAAAAAGCATCACTGGCGTATTGACACTCGGTATGAAAGCTGGCGACACAGTAACAGTATCTGCTGAAGGCGATAAGGCTGCTGAAGCAGTTGAAGCAGTAGGCGCAGTAATCGAATCCGTATTGGACTAATAGAACGTAATCATTAACGCGGAAAAAGGAGTGGAGGAACCGATGCTACTTCAAGGTATTCCAGCTGCATCCGGTTATGCCATCGGCCAAGCATTCATCCTGGAGCACGATACATCTGAGGTTGAGCGCAAGCAGGTTGATGATGTACAGGCAGAAGCAACTCGCTTGCAGACAGCTGTACAGCAGGCTATGAACGAACTGGAGCAGATTAAAGAAGACACAGCGAAAAAATTAGGCGAGCATCAAGCTGAAATCTTCGCTACACATATCCTTGTATTGCAAGATGAAGAGTTTGTTGGGCAAGCGATTGAGAAGGTTCGCAGTGAGAAGGTAAATGCAGAGTTCGCTCTTTCGGAAGTGACTCAGCAGCTGGTCGACATCTTCAGCAGCATGGACAGTGAATATATGCGTGAGCGTGCAGCGGACTTCCGCGATGTGAGCAAGCGTGTACTCGGTCTATTGTCCGGCAAGAAATCTGCTTCTCTGAATGACTTCGAAGAGGCAGTTGTGCTCTTCGCGCATGACTTGACTCCTTCCGATACAGCCCAGCTGGATCGCAGCAAGGTAGCAGGCTTTGCGACGAATATTGGCGGTCGTACTTCCCACTCGGCCATTATGGCACGCTCGATGGAGATTCCTGCGGTTGTTGGCTTGCAGGACGCTACATCTACAGTGAAGAACGGCGACATGATCATTCTCGATGGTTCCAGCGGCATTATCCTGATCAATCCAGATTCGGATACGATTGCAACTTACCAAGAGAAGAAGGTGAAGTTCGAGAAGCGTCAGGAAGAGATGAAGCTGTACAAAGACAAACCTTCGATCACTGCTGATGGCCATGAGGTTGAACTTGTGTCAAACATCGGCAATCCGCAAGATGCGCTTGGCGCACGCAACAACGGTGCTGAGGGTGTAGGCTTGTACCGTACGGAATTCCTGTACATGGGTCGTGACAACTTCCCATCTGAAGAGGAACAATACAACTCTTATGTTGCCGTATGTGAAACACTTGGAACGGAGAAGCCAGTCGTGATCCGTACATTGGATATCGGCGGGGACAAGGAGCTGCCTTACTTGCCACTTCCGAAGGAAATGAACCCATTCCTTGGATAACGTGCGATTCGCTTATGCTTGGATCGTAAAGATCTGTTCAAGACACAGCTTCGTGCGATCCTTCGTGCAAGCGCCAAAGGCAACATCAAGCTAATGTACCCAATGATCTCTACGCTGAGCGAGCTTCGCGAGGCAAATGCGATTCTGGCAGAGACGCAAGCAGAGCTGGATGCAGAAGGCATTGCGTATAATAAAGAGATGGAAGTCGGCATGATGATCGAGGTACCTGCTGCTGCGATTATTGCAGATCAATTGGCGAAGGAAGTTGACTTCTTCTCTATCGGTACGAACGATTTGGTACAATACACGATGGCTGCTGACCGGATGAACGAGCAAGTATCCCACTTGACTCAGCCATTCAACCCAGCAGTACTGCGCTTGATCAAGATGGTTATCGATGCTGCGCACAAAGAAGGCAAGTGGGCTGGCATGTGCGGTGAAATGGCTGGCAACCTGAAGGCTGTTCCGATCCTGCTCGGTCTTGGTCTTGATGAATTCAGCATGAGTGCAAGCTCTGTACTTCCAGTACGTGTACTGCTGAGCCGCTTGAACCGTGAAGAGATGCGCAAGCTAGCGGAAGAAGCGTTGATGCTGGAGACGGCTGAAGAGATTCAAGTTATGGTCGTTGACCGTGTATCGGCAGTTCAAGAAATGTCTATCTAATAGTAACGAATGTGTTGCAGTCGGGTGAGGATAAGCTCCTTTCCCGGCTGCCTCATCGTTTCCATATGTGTCAATAAAATTACAAATAAATAATATTCTGCAATAATTCTACATATTCGACAAAATTAGATTTATTCGTTGACATTGATTGTAGATTCACCTAGAATGAATGATGTAGTTGACGCACGAATCGAAAACGTTTCCAAAACGTAATCTTCCATGTGTACGCTCAGGGGAAAGGAGCCTTACTTTGTCAGAACAACGTCGCTTTGAAATCGTACGGTCATTAAGCAACAATGTCGTATTGGCAAACGATGTGTTGGGTAACAAAGAAACCATCCTTATGGGGAAAGGGCTCGGCTTTGGTGCAAAGCCTGGAGGTTCTTTGGAGACGAGTGATACACGAATCGAGAAGACCTTTGTGATCGAGGACAAACAGCATTTATCGCAGTATCAGATGCTGCTCGGGCAAATTGATCCCGAAGTCATTGTCATTTCGGAGAAGATTATTTCGATCGTATCGGAGCAGTTGACGCCGGATTTGAACGAGCATATTCATCTCGCTTTGCCGAGCCATATCGAATATGCGCTTTATCGTCTTCGCAACAATATTGCGATAGAGAATCCGTTTCTATGGGAGATTCGCACATTGAACCCCAAGGAGTTCGAACTTGCTACCCAAGCCGCTGAGCTTATCGGCAAGACGTTCGACGTTGTGGTGCCGGAGGATGAGATTGGGTTTTTGACAATCCATATACAATCTGCCGTTGCCCATGTCCCTGTCGGGAACTTTGTTCAATACAATCATCTTCTGAAGGATTTGGTCGCTCTCATCGAACGCGAGCGGGGCAGGGTCATTCCGAAGGATAGCATTGATTATTTACGATTAATTACGCATTTGCGCTTTGCGATGGAACGAATTCGCCAGGGTGATGCCACGAAGAATCCATTCCGGGACAATTTGAAGGAAATGGCGCCTTACGAATTTAGTGTCGCACAGAAATGTGCGGACGTAATGTCGAAGAAGCTGGAGATCGAAATACCCGAAGATGAAACGGCGTACATCGCAATGCATTTATATCGTTTATTTCATAAAGACTCAGAATAACGCTGGACAAGCGTGTTACTAGTTCGACTAGGCATGAGCTTGCTGGGGGATAACATCTAATTTTTTGGATGTCGTCCCGTCGCAAGCTCATGCCTTTTTTATATTCTCTAATGCGCTTACATTTTGGCGGAGGAGATGACAGGTCATAGCATAAATTTTTGACCTTTTATCCATACTTTACTTATTCACCACAAGGAGGAACGACATATGCTAGCCTTTTTGCAAAAAATTGGTCGTGCATTGATGCTTCCGGTTGCAACTCTGCCGGCGGCGGCGATTCTGCTTCGCTTCGGTCAAATTGACTATGTGAAAGATTTTCACTTGGGGGATACGGTCGGCGGGTTCTTGAACCAATACATCGCCCCATTCCTTGATGCAGGCGGATCTGCAATTTTTGATAACCTAGCACTATTGTTCGCTATTGGTGTTGCGATAGGCTTTGCCGCAGACGCGGTTGCTGTACTGGCAGCAGTTATCGCACATATGATTTTGCTGAAAGTGCTGACGAAGATTCCGGCAGCCTTTACATTCATTCCAGCTGATATGAAGCTGGACATGGGGGTTATCGGCGGTATCTTGGCTGGTTCCATTGCAGCCTTCATGTACAACAAATATCATAATATCAAGGTTCCAGATTGGCTCGGCTTCTTCGGTGGCAAACGCTTCGTGCCGATTGTCACTTCTGCTACGATGATCTTGATTGCGATTCCATTCGGTATCGTCTGGGGTCCAGTCCAAACAGCGCTTGATTCCTTCGGCAACTGGATCGTATCGCTTGGTGCGGTTGGTTCCGGGGTGTACCTGACAGCGAACCGACTTCTCATTCCGTTCGGTTTGCACCATGTATTGAATGCAATTCCTTGGTTCCAGCTTGGAACATTCACGGACGCAGCTGGCGAAGTATGGCGCGGCGATATCGCTCGCTTCTTCCATGGCGACATGACAGCTGGCGGATTCATGACAGGGTACTTCCCAATCATGATGTTCGCGCTTCCGGGTGCGGCGCTCGCTATTATTCATACAGCGAAGCCAGAGAAGCGCAAGGCGGTTGCATCGCTCTTCATCGGAACAGCGATTGCTTCCTTCTTGACAGGTATTACAGAACCGATTGAATTCGCGTTCATGTTCGTAGCGCCTGTGTTGTTCGTCGTTCACGCAATCTTGGCTGGTATTTCCGGCTTCGTAATGGCAACGCTTGGCGTACGTCTCGGATTCGGCTTCTCGGCAGGATTTATCGACTACGTGTTGAACTTCCCGCTTGCGACTAAGCCACTGATGCTTATCCCTGTAGGTCTTGTATACTTCGTTGTTTACTACGTCTTGTTCCGCGTCCTCATCAAGGTATTGAACCTGAAGACGCCTGGACGTGAAGATGACGTTGAAGGCGAAGGCGCCAAGACTGAAGCTGGCGGCGGCAATGCAACACTGCAAGAGAAGGCTGTGAAAGTGCTGGGGATGATTGGCGGCAAAGACAACATCATTGTCAATGAGGCCTGCATCACGCGCCTTCGTTTGACGCTGAAGGATGATTCCGTAGTGGATGAAGCTGGTCTGAAGTCCCTCGGTGCAGCTGGTGTCATGAAGCTTGGCAAGGGTAACGTTCAAGTTGTATTCGGAACGCAGTCCGAGCTCTTGAAGGAAGAAATTAAAAAGCTGTAAGCAGTGTTCAATAGGCACTGTCACATAGGCATGATGGCAAGGCAGAAAGCCAGCGGATTTATTCCGCTGGTTTTTTTTCGTATGTCAAAAAAGAGGGCATTAAAGCAGGGGGGATAATTGTTTACGGAAACAAAGTTGATCAAAGGCAAAATATTTTCTATACTATACGTGCATCCATAGGAACTCCAACCGCTGTTCCAGACCGAAGGATAAGGAGATGGTGGAATTGGGACAAAGGAAAATGATAGACCAGCAGCACCTTCGAGTTAGGGAGGCTGGACGATGACGATTACGCAGCAAGCCAATATGATTAATCATCCAGCCCGTAGGAATATTTTATTGTTTCTGAAGCAGCAAGGAACAGTCGGGGTGCCAGCTATCGCGGGACATCTTCAACTGACGGCTATCGCCGTTCGCAGGCATTTATATGCGCTGCAAAAGGGCGGGTATGTACATGCTCATCTGATTCGTCAGCAGCTAGGAAGACCTACCTATGAGTATAGTTTGGCTGACAAGGCAAGTATGCTGTTCGTCAGTGCATATGATGCGCTGATCATCGATATTCTTGAGCAATTGCAGGAGCGATCCGGTGAAGATACGGTGGAGCAGCTATTCCATTATCGCAGGCAGAAGTTGGAGAAGCGATATGCTCCGTTATTGAATCAAGCAAGCTTAGAGGGGCGAATCTGTGCATTAGCAGCATTACAGGACAAGGAAGGCTACATGGTTAGATGGGGCAGATGTGAGGATGGCAGCTATTGGCTGGAAGAGGCCAACTGCCCGATCTCCCAAGTTGCGGTTCAATTCGGTTCTCCTTGCAGATGCGAGCAGTCGATGTTTGCCGCGGTGCTTCAAGCGAATGTTGACCGGACAGAAAGTATTGTGGAAGGTGGCACGAGATGTATGTTCCGTATCGCTGAGCCAGATCCAGGGGAACTGTGAGAATTGTCTGAACCGGAATGTAAGGATACAGGCAATTGAGCATGAATCGATTTAGCGTGGTTGCAGCTTGCTGGGGAAAGGAGAATGATGATGAAGCGGAAGGTTGATCAAAAGGATGTCGGGGCTGAGACATCAGTCGGGATCGAATGTAATGAAAATAATGAAAGTAATGAAAGTAATGAAAGTAATGAAGCTATTGAAGTTACTGATCCTTATTTGATCTCCATCGTGAATGCATTAGAGCAGTTGACAGAGTCTTGGTCTGCTAAGCTGAAGAACGGCGGCATTAAGCTTCAGTTTGCCGTTCAAATCGGCTCCAGCCTGAGTGTAATCCAACAGGAATGGCTAATGGAGTTCCTTCAGGACTTTCATGTTCGTGATCAGGAAATGTCTAAGGTGCTGCATGCCTTTGCCACCGAGATACCGGAATGGGCGACCCGGCAAATTATTCAGCTCTTTCGCAAAGCGGAGCGTGTGAAGGCTGTACTAATTGCTCGGAATGATGTTATGGATCAGCTCGAACAGCGAATGAGGCAAATGGAGTACGACTTCTGGCAAGGCATGCTACCTACAGATGAAAATGAGCTGGAGCATGTGCTTTCAACATGGCAGCGGGAGCTGGTCGCATGGGAGGAAGAGGCATCTCGCGAGAGGAATACATACAACCGCACTTATGGAGACAGCTCGCGTTCAACAATGAAGCCACCATCCGCCGCTAAGGATTTGACCTTTCATACGTTAATTGGTGTCCCTGAAGAAGCGGATGCGAAGCAAGTGAGGAAGCAGTCCCGCAAGCTGCTGCGGGTGCTGCACCCCGATCACGGCGGAAGCGCGTATTTGTTTACATGGGTAAAGGAAGCATACGACACGTATCAAGCGAGTCGGATTCGCCGTGAAAGTCCCACAGCAAGATGATAAATAATAAGCGCCCCGTCCTATGTTTATCACATAGGGAGGGGCGCTGTACTGTACATAACGTTTCTTTTTTAGAAAACAGGCTCAGCTACTCGTCTCTTCGTACAACTAGCCTCTCATGCGGCGGAACGCTTCATGCGCAGCTTCAATCGTACGCTCGATGTCTTCCACGGTATGCTCGGTAGTCAGGAACCATGCTTCGTACTTCGAAGGCGCAAGACAGATGCCTTGATCGAGCATATGACGGAAGAATGCGGCGAACGCTTCGCTATCCGTCTCTTGTGCTTCAGCATAATTCGTAACCGGATGATCGCAGAAGTGCGTTGAGAAAGAGCCGCGAATGCGGTTGATCGTAAGCGGCACGCCATAACGGTCAGCGCCTTCTTGAATGCCGTTCGTCAAGCGGATTGCCAGCTCCTCCATTTGCTCGTATACGCCCTCTGCTTGCAGAACCTCCAAGCACGCAATGCCGGCTGAGATTGAAGCAGGGTTGCCTGCCATTGTGCCTGCTTGGTATGCAGGGCCGAGCGGAGCGACTTGTTCCATGATATGCTTGCGTCCGCCATAGGCGCCGATCGGCAGGCCGCCGCCAATGATTTTGCCCATCGCTGTCAAGTCTGGTTCAATTGCTGCATAGTCAGGGAAGGCGCGGTAAGTCTGCGCCGAACCATAATGGAATCGGAATGCGCTAATGACCTCATCATAGATAACGAGCGCACCGTATTCGCGAGCGAGCTTGCACAAGCCTTCAAGGAAGCCTTCCGCAGGCATAACCATGCCGAAGTTGCCGACGATTGGCTCAACCATCACGGCTGCCACATCGTCTCCCCAATGCTCCAGTGCTTCCTTCAAGCTGTCCAGATCGTTGAATGGAACAGTGATTACTTCGTTAGCAATGCTGGATGGAATCCCTGCGCTGTCCGGAATACCAAGCGTAGAAGGGCCAGAACCAGCTGCAACGAGCACGAGATCCGAATGACCATGGTAGCATCCGGCGAATTTGATAACCTTCGTGCGCTTCGTATAAGCGCGGGCTACGCGAATTGTCGTCATAACAGCTTCGGTACCCGAGTTGACGAAGCGTACTTTATCCATAGACGGAATAGCTTCCTTCAACATGCGAGCCAGCTTGATTTCCAGCTCGGTCGGCGTTCCGTACAAGGTACCGTTCTGCGCAGCGCGGACGATTGCCTTCGTAACATGGGGGTGGGCATGACCTGTAATGATAGGGCCATAAGCAGCCAAGTAGTCAACATAGCGGTTGCCGTCTACGTCCCAGAAGTAAGCGCCTTGTGCGCGTTCCATGAAGACGGGGGCACCGCCGCCGACCGCTTTGAATGAGCGGGAAGGGCTGTTGACCCCACCGACGATATGTTGAAGCGCTTCTTCGTACAGTTGTGCAGAACGGTTGCGATTCGTAGTCATGTAGATGAATCCCCTTTATTGTGAATTAGTTTCAGATATGGATTGCGTGACATTCACTTCCAAAGCTTTTTGAATGTATTGCTTCAGCTTATCGTCGTCAATGACCCGGAGCACGGCAGCGTTGTTCACTCGTGCATCAGTGACATTGTCCATCGGCGGGAGTTGATGACTCTGCCCAATTGAGCTGTCGTAGCCAAGCGCGGCCAGCTTCACGATGTCATCGGCTGATAAGTTTGTCTCGACATAGGGCGACACTTCCCTGATAAGAGAGGGGAGCTGCAGCAGGTTCCAGGTTGATTTGAGCTTGTTGGCTAATGCCCCAAGAAGATCGCGCTGCCGCTGGGTGCGAGCATAATCGGACATCGCATCATAGCGGAAGCGGGCGTACATGAGAGCCGTTTCGCCATTTAGCAGCTGCTTTCCTTTTTTCAAATCAATATCGTATTGATGCTTATCTGCCTTGCTCGTATATTTCATATCCTTCTCCACTTCAAATTCCACGCCGCCCAGCGCATCAATCAACTTGATAAATCCGACGAAGTCTGTATACACATAATATTGAATGTCCAGTCCTGTCAAGTCGCTTGCTGTCTTCATAGCGAGCTCCGGTCCGCCATAGGCGAGCGCCGCATTGAGACGATCCTTGCCGAAGCCAGGGATGTCAACGTATGTATCCCGCAAGAGGGAGAACAAGTTGGCGCGCTTCGTCTTCGGATCGAAGGAGGCGAGCAGAATAGAATCTGACCGTGGGACTTCGTTAGCCTCCAGTCCGCGAGAGTCTCCGCCCAGCAGTAATATGTTGACTCTCTCTTCTCCCTGCCATTTGGGAGGCTCTATGTTGACCTTCTCCGGCACGCGATGTACGACGGGGGTGAAGCGAGAGGTTTCGGGCGGTTTCTGCAGACTGTCCAAGCTGCTGTACATGGACCACATATAATAACCGGCACCAGCCAGAAGGAATACACAAACAGAAATAAGGGCATGCTTCCAATACTTTTTCAACATATGGATCGTCCTTTCCGCATCCGGCGGCAAAGCGGCGAGAGTCATGATGTCGAATCCGGTGCATTCAGCATTCTTTCAAGTCGTCCTACGTGCTATAGTAAAGGTTATGGGCAAATGCTCCGCATCTTGTCTAATCAATTATAGAATTTTTACAGAATCGAATCAATTGAATGACTTGTACCCGCGTAACGGGTCGGTGACCAGGGAAAGGGTGACAGAAGTATATATGAACGCTATTGACGTGCGGGATTTGCGCAAAACGTTCCAAGTACAGAAAAATCGCGACGGGCTGAAGGGGGCGCTGCTTGATTTATTCAAACGGGAATATAACGAAGTAATGGCAGTGAAGGATATCTCCTTCACGATCCCACAAGGGGAAATATGCGGATATATTGGGGAGAATGGTGCAGGCAAGTCGACGACGCTCAAGATGCTGACCGGGATTCTTGTGCCAACCTCCGGTGATATTCGTGTGAACGGATTTATCCCGCATAAGGAAAGAGAGAAGTTCGTGCAGGGCATCGGCGTCGTCTTCGGGCAGCGAAGCCAGCTGTGGTGGGATATCGGCGTAATTGAATCATTCCGGCTGCTGCGCAAGGTGTACCGCGTTTCTGAACATGATTTCAAGCAGCGGCTGGATGAGTTGGTTGAGCGTCTTGCCTTGCAGGAGCTGTTGAACCGCCCGGTACGGAAGCTAAGTCTTGGACAGCGCATGCGCTGTGAATTGGTGGCATC
>NZ_MAIS01000174.1:0-3691 GCF_001680695.1 Paenibacillus sp. KS1
CGAGAATTTTCTCATCCGCCTTACGGTTCTCCCCCTTGTAAGGATAGCAATGAATATGAATGGCGGGGTTAAAGTCGATTTCAATAATACTGTAATTAGAATCGGATTCTTCAGATGTGATATCATCAATCATCATATCTACCCCACAGAAAGTTGCACCTGCAGCCTTCGCTGATTCAATGGCTAATTTCTGATAGCTCTCCGGAATTTCCTCAGTAAAGTCAAGACTGTCTCCACCTGTACTGATATTGGAGTTTCCCCGTAAATAGACAACTTGCCCTAAAAAAGGGATCCCGCTCCATTGATGATTATGATTGTTTAAGATCTGATTCACGATCGATCCACTCACGAATTTTAAAGTACAGGACACAATTTTATGTATTGCATCATCCTCACTCCTGTAACACTTTGTCACAGATTGTCTATCTTTGACTATATGAAATGTAAATTACAAGAGAAAACCGTTGGCCGTTTATGAAAAAGAAGTTCCTTCAGAATAAAGAAGGAACTTCTAGCTATATTGTAAAACTCATTCTTTGTCCAAAGATGATTATGAACAGCTAAATATTGTTCCAAGTTAATCAGAAGATCGACGAGCTCGCGTTTGGAATACTTCATATACCGCCTTCTAACGCAATCAACGTCTCGATCCGGACAAATCCTTGAATGTATGATTCTGCTCTTTCTAGAGCCATTTGTGAAGCCCTACGTGGCATTCAGTTCTTGGACGTACAGTACTCAGCAAAGTATATACGCTAAATCGATCCCTTGCCTCTTCCTTGCATCATTGAGTTTTTCTGCATCATTCCCTGAGAGTTAGAATTTGCCCCTCTCTGATGACAATTGTTGTACATTTGTTCCAATTCTGAGTCATTTAAATTTGGATGCATTTCTTTCATGAAAGGAAGCATGTCTTTAATGGTACCTGGATTCACATCTGCCGCATAGACAGCAGATCCGATTCCAAGAGTCAGAACAGTTGCACCAACTATCGCTATGAACTTGTTTTTCATGTTGTCACCTCCTGATGAATTGCTTAAATCATACTCTTCAAATATGTTGAAACTGTGTAGATTGGTGTGGATCCAAAAAGCGACTCCTCATTGAAGTCACTTTCTATTTCGTTTATGCTTTTTTAATCGAATTATTCGGTATATGAGATAAATGACAAAACCTAAAACAACTATCCCTATGCATGTCGTCCGTTTGAAAGAAGCTTTTCTACTATGAAAGTATCTCCTTGATAATACATAGCCGAAACGGTTAAACACACCAGGCCAATCGTCACAAAGAATGCGGCGATCAACCAGTCGACTTTTTTCATATCGACTCCTCCTGTATCGTCGGGAGGGCAAACTGAACCGTAAAACAAGTACCAATCCCCTTCTTACTGGTAACCTGAATGTTTCCTCCCTGCAGCTCCACTAATTTCTTTACAATGGATAGTCCGAGTCCCGTACCGCCAGTTTGTCGTGATCTGGACTTCTCTGCTCGATAGAAACGTTCAAAAATGTACGGAAGCTCCTCCTCTGGAATACCAATGCCTGAATCCTCTATGGAAACAGAGACCGTATCATGAGTGTGACTCGTATGGATTCGAATCGTACCCTGTTCTGTATAACGTATCGCATTTTCCAATAGATTGATCATGATCTGTTCCATTCGCATCCCATCCCCGCGGATTAGCGGAATTGAATCCGTCAGATGAACGCTAAGTGCTAGTCCTTTCTCCTTTGCTTTTAAAGTCACCCTATTAACGGCCTGATTTATAATGTCATTTATATCGACCCATTCGATGACAAGACTGACCTTACCTTCTTCCATCTTCGAAAGTTCAAACAGATCGTCAACCAGATGCTGAAGGCGAACGCCTTCCTGATAAATGATGTCTAGATAACTGTCCTTCTCTTCTTCTGTCTGATACAAATGGTTTTTCAACACACTGGCATATCCTTTAAGGTGCGTGATCGGAGTTCGGAGTTCATGAGATATATTAGCGAAAAACTCTTGCCGTGTATCTCGATATCGCTGTAAGTCGGTTGCTAAATTATTGATCGCCTCCGCCAAATCACCAATTTCATCTTTTCGTTGAATATCTAATCGGGTTTCTAACTCTCCAACGGCAATTTTCTTTGTCGCTTGCTGCATAAGAATTAGGGGCCGAGAAAAGAGGTGCGCCATAATCCACGTTATTCCGATTGCAAGTAAAAAGGCTCCTACTCCTGAAAGGAGCAGCAGATTTTGCACAGCAGCAAGAGACTTATCCATACTTAGGGTGGAGGCCATTACATAAATTGCTGAAGATACTTGATTATCGCGATAGATCGGTTGTCCAATCACCACATAACGATTGCCTAATGGATCCTGGTGTTCTAAGTTAATGGAATTTCCAGAGAAGATCTTCTTAATATCTTCTGGATCGATAAAAGATCGGTCTGAAGCACTGTGTTCACCTGTATGAAGCGTTATCTCGCCTTTAGAGTTGATATAAAACATACTCACATTTGAAAAATCTGCGAAGGTCATAATCATTTCCTCTGAGGAAGACTCCGTTGTTTCTGCCATCGAGATGAAATGAGAGGTCATCTCTGCGACCTCCGTTCTCATTTCCGAATGATAAAAGTTAGAGAACATCTGATAGATACTTACACCCAGAAAGGAGATGACGATAAAGAATACCGAAATGATGATTAAACCAAGTTTCACCCCAATTCTATTGTTCCTCATCTCGTTACTCCTTGGGCTGTAAATTTATATCCTACCCCCCACACGGTTTCAATGGGGTTGTAGCCAAGACCTACGCGTTGTAGTTTTTCTCGGATATTTTTTATATGGGTATCAACAGCACGAGTGTCACCGGTATATTCATAACCCCATAATCGTTCAACTAACTCTTCTCGTGAAAAAGACCGCTGCGTATTTTTCGCTAGATAAAGGAACAAATCAAACTCTTTGGGCGTAAAATCAATACTTTTTTCATGAATATGAACTTCGCGAGCTTCTGCGTTTATTTTCAGATTGTGAAATTCAATGATCGTATGCTGAAACTTCTGCGATTGGTTGATCATAGAACGCCTTAACAAGGAAAATACACGCGCCACTAACTCTTCGGGTTCAAAAGGCTTTGTTAAGTAATCATCAGCTCCAATGCCTAGTCCATGTACTTTATCCTTTGTATCAGAGCGAGCCGTGAGCATGAGGATAGGTATTGTTTCGGTTTCACGTATTGCTTTACAAACCTCCCAACCCTCCATTCCTGGCATCATGACATCCAAAATGACAAGATCAAATGCACTCTGCTTCATGATGGACAACGCCTCGTGACCAGATGAGGCTTCCTTAACCTCAAAGCCTTCCTTTAAGAGAAAAATGCGCAGCAAATTACGCATATTCCATTCGTCATCGACTACAAGCACCCGAATTTTTGACATGTCGCTCACCCGCTTCTTCAATCCTATTTCAAAAGTTAACTTTTTTATGATCTTTCAAAGTGTTATTCATCCTCGATTATGGTGTTAGTTCCCTTATGATTGCAATGTCTGTGTGCATGAACTTTATATCTGGATTTTAGATCCTGTTTGTGTAGAAACCATGTTGAAATCATGGAGTATAAAGTCTTGCATCTCGGCTATTCGTAATTATTTTCCACTTCCCCAAATAACAAGTCGAGAATTTTCTCATCCGCCTTACG
>NZ_MAIS01000293.1:0-572 GCF_001680695.1 Paenibacillus sp. KS1
TACGATCATAGACGCTAGAATTGCTTTTTTGATATTCATAGTAATCCTCCTATGTATTAATACATGAGTACTCTCTTCATGCCAACAGTGAACAATTAGATTCAACTTAATTCGCTTATTGCTCCTACTTGGTTTCCCGCAATCGGTCTATTATTTCTTGCCCCTTGATTTGAAGCTCGGCAACCGCATTGTCCAGCGTTTTCTCTTGGTCAATTAAGGATTTCAGCGAATCTGACAATAACGAATCGAATTCAGCTTGGAAACCTGGTGGAATACTTTTTTTATCTGACACACTGCTAGCTTCCATTGGCTTCAGGAGGTAAAAAGCCTCCGTGTCCCGCCCTCTAAAATCCTTGAAATAGTCTGATCGCGTAGGCAGCGTATCGTTCATTGCCTTCCCAGCAACTTGCGCCATTTCCGGCCCGTTCACGAATTTGACGAACTCCCAAGCTGCCCGCTTGTTCGGAGAATCTGCAGATATGGCATAGATCTCTGACAATTTCACGTAAGCCGATTCATCGGGCTTAGCAGGATTAACAGGCGCGGCCGCGATGCCCCAGTCCGTCTCCGGT
>NZ_MAIS01000141.1:0-8599 GCF_001680695.1 Paenibacillus sp. KS1
CTTAGGCCGCGGTCGCACATCTTGGAATTTTTCGATAAGAGTTTTTCTTATCCGAAGCCCTTGCAAACCACTTTAATAATGAGGCGTCTCCGTCATTCGTAAGGAATAGGGGACACCTTCATTTTGATAAAGATGGAAATATTATATACATAAAATGCCGGATTTGATATGTGTAACTCTCCAAAGATCATGGTAAAAATGTTCAATCGTCGCATTATACTGATCCTTATGCTATAATAACAGTTTGAAACCAATAATAGGCAAAGGACGGGAATGCCATGATTAGTACAACCGGCGTTACGCTCCGCTACGGGAAACGAGCGCTTTTCGAGGACGTGAACATTAAGTTTACACCAGGGAACTGCTACGGCTTGATTGGCGCGAACGGTGCGGGCAAATCGACATTTCTTAAAATATTGTCTGGTGAAGTTGAACAGACAAATGGTCAAGTAAACATTACTCCTGGAGACCGTCTGTCGGTCTTGAAGCAGGATCATTATGCATATGAAGAATTCAAGGTTCTCGATACAGTCATTATGGGTCATGAGCGCTTGTATTCCATTATGAAAGAGAAGGATGCCCTCTATGCGAAGGCAGACTTCACGGAAGAAGACGGCATGCGCGCAGGCGAGCTGGAAGGCGAATTCGCTGAGCTCGACGGCTGGGAAGCTGAATCGAGCGCAGGCGAGATGCTTATCGGTCTTGGAATCACTAGAGATCTTCATGATAAGCTGATGTCTGAGCTTGACGGCAACCAGAAGGTACGCGTATTGCTTGCACAAGCATTGTTCGGCAGACCGAACATCTTGCTGCTCGATGAGCCTACCAACCACTTGGATCTCGAATCGATCAACTGGCTCGAGAGCTTCCTGATGGATTATGAAGGCACAGTTATCGTCGTATCTCACGATCGTCACTTCCTGAACAAGGTATGTACGCACATTGCAGATATCGACTTCGGTAAAATTCAGCTGTACTCAGGTAACTATGATTTCTGGTACCAGTCCAGCCAATTGGCGCAAACGATGATGCGCGATCAGAACAAGAAGAAGGAAGAGAAGATCAAGGAACTTCAAGCCTTCATTCAGCGCTTCAGCGCGAACGCGTCCAAGTCGAAGCAGGCGACTTCACGTAAGAAGATGCTCGATAAGATTACGCTCGACGACATTCGTCCATCGAACCGTAAATATCCGTTCATCAACTTCAAGCCTGAGCGTGAAGCTGGCAAGCAATTGTTGACGATCGAAGGTTTGACGAAGTCAGTTGAAGGCGAAAAAGTATTCGATAACCTTCACCTCGTTGTGAACAAAGGCGACAAAATCGCACTCGTTGGTCCAAACGGATTGGCGAAAACAACTTTGTTCCAAGTTCTGATGGGTGAGATTGAGCCTGATGCAGGAACATTCAGCTGGGGCGTTACGACGACACAAGCTTACTTCCCGAAAGACAACTCCGCATACTTCGATGGGGTTGAGGATACCTTGGTTGACTGGCTGCGCCAATACTCCAAGGATCAAGACGAGACATTCCTTCGCGGCTTCTTGGGCCGCATGCTCTTCTCTGGGGAAGAAGCATTGAAGAAGGCAAGCGTATTGTCCGGGGGCGAGAAGGTTCGCTGCATGCTCTCCAAGATGATGATGAGCGGCGCGAACGTGCTGTTGCTTGATGAACCGACGAACCACTTGGATCTCGAATCCATTACAGCGCTCAACAACGGCTTGACTGACTTCGACGGCACAATGCTGTTCACGTCCCATGACCATCAGTTCATTGAGACGATTGCGAACCGCATTATCGAGATTACGCCGAATGGCATCATCGATCGTGTATGCACGTACGATGAATATCTTGAGAATGAAGAAGTGAAAGAGCTGCGCAAGAAGCTGTATCCAGAAGAAAGCAAATAACATCTGATAGAATAAGAGGTTTGAGTAGCCATATGGCTGTTCAAACCTTTTTTTGTATGCTTATAAACTGTCCCTGCATTAATTTTCGCTTTAGCGGTACATTGCCTCTTTCTTGAAAGCAAGATCGAGCAAGGAGCGTTGGTTCGTTCCTGAATCCGATCCTTCCTATGGATGTGCACGAAATCAGGCTTGAAGTTGCCAAAATGTGCAGCACTCGTTTTCCTCGCTTTACCTCCGTTTCCTCCCCAAAAAAAGTATTGTTGTACCTGTGCAATAGATCAGACATCCCCTGATGATTTGCATCTTTAGAAATATTGACATCTATTTTTTCCATTTCTATCAAATCAGATTGTGTTCTTGCCGTTATAATATATTAGGAAAATATATCTAAATAAGGTGGGTTGTTCCGCTTGTTCTGATGCTAAGCCTGGGACTTCAGAAAGAACTCGGAGTAAAGGGATAGGAGGTAGGCCTCGTGCAGCATTTGGATGAAAAAATTTTGGCGATGATGATGGAGCTGGAGGAAGAACGACAGGAACGTGACGGCGAGATGAGGGAAGAGGATGGGGGAGAAGGAGACGGAAGAGGTGGGAACGTTAAGCGAGAGTCTATCGATCTCAATCATCCTCTAATAAGCGTCAACGGACAAATGATTCCGCTAACGGATCGGATATTACTGGAAGGAAGGCTTCACGTAAGGATGCCGAAAACTTGGCGTCTCATGACTCAGCAGGAGACTGCGATCAAATATCCTTCGGTATATCGTCCATCCCTAATTTATACGAACAAGGAAGGTACCGTGAACCTGACGTTCAACCATACAGAGGAGCCACTTGAAGAAGAAGGGCTTGCTGTTTATAAGGAGACGATGGCTCGCATGCTTCGCTCGGTACAGCCTATCCGCTCCTGGATTGATGAGGGCATATTGAGTTCTGATGAAGGGGAGCGAGCAGGGTATTGTGAATTCACCGCTTCCGTATTAGACGGGACGCTGTACTATTACATGATGTTCAAGGAGCTGGAAGGAAGCGTACTGCTCGTTTCTTTCTCATGCAGTGCAATGGACATGAGGAACTGGAAGCCAGTGGCCCATGCGATGATGCGGACCTTACAAACCCTCGGCAGTGAGAAAGGGGAGAAGTAAAGTGAGCCTCACTTATGAGAATTTGAACATTCATCCATACCAATTAGTCCACCTGAAGGAACTGACCCTGACGAAGCAGCTCAACGAGCATGCACGGCTGCACTTCACGGGGATTGTGTCTGAGGAAAAGAGCAAGCTTTATGTGGATATGACCGATGCGGACACCTCTATTGAATTGAATCAAATGGATGCGGACGGTGGGAGCAAGCCCCTGTTCCGTGGAATCGCACTTTCTATCGAAATCCAAGTCGTGCAGGGCGTTCACTATTTGGAAGTGGAGGCGATATCCCATACCTACGTCATGGATGTGAAGACGAAGACGAGGTCTTTCCAGAATG
Source organism: Paenibacillus sp. KS1 (assembly GCF_001680695.1). Classification (NCBI taxonomy): domain Bacteria; kingdom Bacillati; phylum Bacillota; class Bacilli; order Caryophanales; family Paenibacillaceae; genus Paenibacillus; species Paenibacillus sp. KS1. Next base: position 3,390 of record NZ_MAIS01000141.1, read on the forward strand.
TAAAGATGACGATTCCTCAGCTTCTTGAACATATAGGCAAGGAATACCCGGGACTTGACGTGATGGATGAAGCAACTGCCGGGGCTAAGCTGCAGCGAATGGCTTTGCAGTATGAGGAGACGGATTGGGCGTTTCTACGGAGAATGGCCTCTCGATACCATACCAGCCTCGTTCCGGCAGCTCAATTCCTGGAACCCAAGTTCTATTTCGGTATTCCTGATGGTTCAAGAGTGATTCGGTTGGAGCAAATGAATTATACCGTTAGCAAGCGAATGGCGCCGTTCAGATATTTCGTAGAAAATGAAGCCGCACCTGTCGGTGAAAACGACTTTATTACCTATGACATCGAAACGGATGAAGTATTCGACTTAGGCAGTCATATTCAATTTCAAGGCAAAAGTCTCTTTGTGCGCGAAGCGCAGACGACGATGCAAGGCGGCATGCTGAAGCATCGGTATGTGCTCTGCTCTTACAAAGGATTGCGGCAGAAGGAGTATAGCCATGAGCGCTTGATCGGCGCATCCATTCGCGGAAAAGTGATTGATGTGGCAGGGGACAAAGTAAAAGTCCACTTTGAATGTGATCATGAGCAAAAGAAGGACGAAGCGCGCTGGTTCCGATATTCGACCGCTTATTCGGCGGAAGACAGCACCGGATGGTACGTCATGCCGGAGATAGGCGATCCAGTAGCCGTTTATTTCCCTGGAAAGAAGGAAGAGGAGGGCATCGCTGGCGGTGCGGTACGCCATAATACCGAACCGAGCGGACGCAATAAGCTAAGCAATCCCGATGTGAAAATATTCCGTACGCCATCCGGCAAAGAAATCAAGCTTGCTCCGGATGAAATCGTCATTACCGGGAAGGATGGCGCCATTTATATTCAACTGAACGATGATGAGGGCATTCACATTGCCAGCAGCAAAGGAGTCAGCATCACTGCGGATGGGGATATCTCCATGAATGCCGGACGCAAGATGGTGTTGTCTGCAGGCAGTGAAATGAATATGAGCTGCAAGGGCAGCCAGCTTCATTTGGGACGTCAGGCGCGCTTAACGGGCAGCAAAGTGAAGTCGAACTAAGCATGCGGAAGAGGAGGTTGTCATGAACAGCGAAGCAGCGTTAGCCCATTTCATTCAGGAAGCAGTACCTCGCGAGAGGAGCGAGATGCTCGCTGCAATCGGACAAGAATGGGATGAAGCCAAGAAAGAATGGGTGCAAGAATTTGTCGACGGCTTCCGGCAATGGTGCAAGGTCATTCGTGAACAGCAGCTCTCCGGGAAAAAAGGAAGCCTTGGATTCATCACCTACTCTATGCTGAGAACGGACATTGCGCAGGGACGAGCTCGCTATCTCGTACAAGCGTCCGACAGCTCGTGGCTGTTCGACGCCGAACCGGTTGAAGGCTACTATGACGGCTTGTGGGCTTATCGCTACTTGGATTTGCTGGCAGACAGATTGAAGCTGGCCAGCCGCGAATATAAGGGGGCCGTTCATTCCGCACATCTGGAGCGCATTCGTCTGCGCGAGGCCGTTCACATACACCGCGTCGTGGTCAGCCTGATTCGGCTGGCTATGCTGGAAGCTTCCCAATCGCCGGAGTTCCAAGCTGTGGAGAAGGCAGAAGTATTCGAGGTTCGGGTAGGAGAATATTTGGATCATAGCGAGTGCGTGTTCCGGCTGGACTTGCGCAAGCGCGCTGCAGAGGAAGTGCGGTCATGGCTGCGGGAGGGAAATGAAGAGGATTACGCATATGAAGCTTTTCACGCTATGGATTTGTCGGAGGGAGATTGGGCGGGGATTGATCTTCGGTACAGCGCATTTCGAGACTGCTGCTTGTCGAACAGCCGTTTTCTTGATGGCGTTCTGATCGGCACGCTGTGGCAGGAATGCCGGTTGGATGGCGCCAACTTTGCCTATAGTCTTATTAACGGTGCGAACTATAGCGGGTGCTCCATGCCGTTGGCGGTGTTCCGGGGCGTCCAGGGCAAGCGGGGCGTGCTGCCATTCGACGGATTTCCACCTATTTTTGAAGGAGTTCAATTCGCTAAGGCCAACTTGACCGGTGCTGATTTTACCCGAGCCAACCTCCCTGGCGCAGTGTTCACTGGAGCCACGCTGAAGAATGCCGTCTTCCGCGGAGCAAATCTCAAGGGGGCGCGCTTCGATAAGGCGGATTTGACGGGAGCTGATTTTCAAGACGCGGATGTAACGGAGATCAACTGGAATGATGCGCATTGGGATGATGAGGATCACCGCCTGCTATCGCAGGAAATGGAGGGACGGCCATGAATCGGTTATTCAGACTTGCTGCGGATGAACGGATTGCGAATCGGGCAGAGCCGAATATGATGACGCATGGAACCGTGCGCCGACTAGAGGAAGAAGCCGGCGTGGAAGAGCAGCCGCTCGTCTTCCCGATACGGGAACGGAATGCCGTCGAATATGTCGATTATATGGATCGGCCCATGCCCTTGTTATCGGATCGCGTTAAGCGGTTGATAGAGCTGTACATGCCTGAATTGCGTTGGCGTCCTGTTATTTTGACTGATATGAAAAGGGAACGGCAGGAAGTCTATTGGATGACGTCGCTGCCTCGCCTAAGCTGTCTCTCGCCTGATAGCGAATTCCACAAGGATGGGGGCTTGAAGCGGCTTGTGCTGGAAGGAAAGCGCAACTATCGGCCACTGTTCCAGGTCGACGGAATCCGCGAGAGAGTGTGGATCGTCAATCTGGCGCTTGCCGAGAGTTTGCTTCGGCGGGATGTGTACGGGGTTCATTTTATAGAGATTGAATTGGATCAAAAGCTCGGGCATGAATTCGATGCAGAGTAAGGGGAGTGAGGCGTGTGCAGGAGCAACAGGATATCCGGGTTCAGCCAGGAAAAGGGCGCAAAGGCAGCTATGTCGTAGCGGGCGCTATTCTTAGCTGCAGCTTCGGCACTCAGCCGACCCGGATCACAATGCCGGAATGCCATGGTACATACGTGAAGGGCAAGGCTCAGATGAACGTTGGGGATTTCGTGCCGGGCGTGAACATAACTTCTTTTGGAAACTGTTCTTGTCCGATGAATCCGGCTGTGCAGAGCAGTAATTTGGTCGACATTTATGGAGTGAAGAAAGCTCCGTGCGTTCCGGTTATGACCATGCCTTGGTTGAATGGAAAAAACGATGTGCTTGTGGAGGGGAGACCCGCTTTGCTAAGCGATTGTACGCACCAATGCCTTTATGGCGGTGTCATTCGCATCGAGGATGACGGACAGGAACTGGATTGATGGGAATGCGCTCATAGACGATTGTACAATACATCCCGTTTCCAGTAATCAAATCATGCAAGGAGGGGAGAAGTTGGAGATGAGTATGCAAAGCGCAGAAAATGCGGCAGGCTACGGTCATATCCGTGTGGTGTGGGCGCATGATATACAGCGAATCCTTGAGCTGCGAATCGAGAAGCGAGTGAATGAGCATGCCCGGCTGCATATGCGCGCCTTGCTGGCAGAGGAGAGTGGCGATCAGGATATCGAGGCGTATGATTATGGCAAGCCCGTAAAGGTAGAACAGCTAGGAGATGACGGTTCCGTAGTCCGAACGTTGTTTTGTGGTCAAGTGATGACTCGATCCATACATGCGGAGCGCAGTGTATATGTCTTGACTTTAGAAGCGATTTCCTGGAGCTATGAGCTGGATATTTGGCCTAAAACCCGTTCATTCCAGCCGGAGCATACGACTTATGAGGACGTACTGGAACGAGTTCTGAAGGACTATGCGCGTTCGGATTCAATCGATACTGCAAGCGAGGGTAGCACGCTGGAATCTTTTACCCTACAATATGAGGAGACGGACTGGTCGTTTTTGAAGCGGATGGCCTCACGGCTTGGCACGGTGTTAGTGCCGGAAATTACCGCAGAATCTCCGAAGCTGTTCTTCGGCTTGCCGGCAGGAAAGCATTGGAGACTGGATGAACAAGAGCCGTACCGGGTTCGGAAGAGCTTTCATTCTTCGCTGGAGCGTGGAGCACAAAAGATTCCATTCGGAAATGGATCCGGTTCGTCGTCCGCAGCCGTGTATTCGCTAGAGAGTGGAAGATGCTTCGTTTTGGGGGATCGCGTTAGCCTGCCAAGCGGGCTGAGGACGGTCGTAACTGAGATCGTAAGCGAGATGAAGAACGGGCTTCTACTGCACACCTATCAGTTATGTGCCGAGGAAGATGCAACCTGCCCGCGCATAGAGAATTGGCAGGCGACAGGTGCCGTGCTCAGTGGGATTGTGATCGACGTGCAGCGGGATCGGGTAAGGCTTCGCTTGGATGCGGATGGCGAAGATGCTGTTTCGGACGGCTGTTGGTTCCCGTATGTAACAAGCTACGCAGCTGAGGGAAACAGCGGCTTGTATTGGATGCCGGAGCCGGGAGATCGAGCGCAGTTATATTTGCCTTCGGCACATGAGGCAGAGGCCGTAGTCCGGGGCTCGCTGCGACAGCATGCTGCCGTCGATAAACCCGATGAGAAGGTATGGAGCGGCAAGCGAGGCAAGCGGATCAGCATGGGAAATGTAGAACTGAAGCTGGAAGCGGGAGGCGGCTTGAATATCCGCTTAAATGAAGGCAGTGGCGTACATATCCATAGCAAGAATAGTCTTGCGATAAGCGGCCGGGACATTATGGTCAAGGCAGGCCAGCAAGTAAGTATGAGAGCAGGGCAATCGCTCTATTTGCGCGGAGGCGAGAGCAGTCTCATTTTAGACGGCGAATCGGATATGCGCTCGGATCTCCTTCACCAGGAAGGCACCGTGAAGTCCCCGGTGCATGTGACCCCGCTAACACCGATGCCGGAGCCGCCGCTGATGACGGTGGAAGCCTATGAGGCTGGACAAGCTGCGAAGACGGCGTCAGCTGAATCGCAAGGTATTACCGGGGCTCAAATCGGGTTGCTGGCAGGTGCTGCGCTCAGTCTGCTGGGCATGATCCCGGCAGCGGGAGTGGTTGGCTCGCTAGTAGGCTCGGCACTAAGTGTTCTTGGCATGATGACCTCTTCCAGCGGATTCCGAATCGGGCTGCCCCCAGGCGGGGGGACGACAGCAGGCCCGCTCAGTGAAGAAGAAATGATTCAGCTGGAAATGCAAAGGGAGTTTGCGATACTGCTCGGCAAAGTATTTACTGATGCGAGAGGCTGGAGGAACCCGGAAACCAAGGAATCGCTAGTACGATTCTTGCTG